>CAMWXF010000371.1 GCA_947178115.1 uncultured Lachnospiraceae bacterium | reverse complement strand
GCCTCTGCGAAAAGTTCCCTCTTCTTCGCCGCCCATTTCCAACAGCTCTGCAGATAGGATTCAATCACCGTAGATACCTCGCCCAGTTCCAAGGTCACTTTGGAAATGCCTTCCACCTCATTTTCCGCTGCGACCTTCTCCAGACTATCCATAATATGGAATACTACTCCTAATTCGTGCATTTATCTCCCTCACTCCACGGAGAATGCACGCTTTTTGCATTCTCCCAGACATGTCTTAGTCGCTCCCTCAATCCGCGGAGAATGCACGCTTCTTGCATTCTCCCAGACATGACTTAGATATTCTTAGGCTGCGTATTTTGCAGCCTTAGAATATCTTCATGTCTTTTTCATGTCTTGCTCATCACTTTTTCGGTGCAAATTTCACCTTGATCGACTGTTTAACCATATTCGGAAGAATATACTTCAACTTATCCTCCGATGCTACCATCGTAGAGCAGCCCGGATTCTCACGGTGCAGTGAGATCGCGTCAAATACACATTTGGTCGTACACACACCACAGCCGATACATTTATTCGGGTCTACCACTGACGCGCCACAGCCTAAGCAGCGGGAAGTCTCCGCCTTAACCTGCTCTTCTGTCAGAGTATGTGACAGGTCGCGGAAGGAACGTGCCTGCGCTTCTTCGGCTTTCTCCGGTCTCTGTCTGTCAGTGTTGTCATAGCTTGCAATGTAAATATCATCCTTATCAAGTTCTATGAAATCTCTTCTGTTTCTTCCGATCGTCAGCGTACAATGCTCATGTACAAAGCGGTGCAGTGAGATCGCTCCCTCACGTCCTGCCGCAATGGCATCTATCGCAAACTTCGGTCCCGTATAAACATCGCCGCCCACGAAAATATCCGGTTCCGCTGTCTGGTAAGTCAATTTGTCAGCTATCGCTCCGCCGTTCGGCCGCAGTTCAACCTTGGTGCCTTTCAGAAGATCACCCCACTCGATTCCCTGTCCTACGCTGAAGATCACGTTCGCACAGGAAACCGTCATAGTATCATTCTCGTCATACACAGGTGCAAACCGGTGATTCTCGTCAAATACACGGGTACATCTCTTGAATACCACGCCCACAGCCTTACCGTCTTCCGTCAGGATCTCTTTCGGTCCCCAACCATTATTGATCGTAATGTTTTCCTCTGTGGCTTCCAGAATCTCCTCACGGCTGGCCGGCATCTCGTCACGGCTCTCCAGACAGAACATAGATACTTTACCCTGTCCGCAGCGGGTACTTACTCTCGCTGCATCAATAGCGACATTTCCGCCACCCACAACGATCACATCGCCGCCTAAGTCAAACTTTTCTTTCTGCCCGGCTTCTCTCAGGAATTCCACTGCCGTATAAACGCCCTCTGCATTCTCTCCGGGAACATTCGGTTTTCTGCCGCCCTGACAGCCGATAGCAACATAGAAGCCTTTATATCCCTGTTCTCTGAGCTGTGCAATGGTAACGTCCTTTCCGACCTCAACACCACACTTAATTTCAACGCCCATAGCCTTGATCACGTCGATCTCCGCCTCGATCAGGTCTTTCTCTAATTTATATGACGGAATACCATAGGTCAGCATACCGCCGGGTCTGTCGCTCTTTTCAAATATCGTAGGTTTATAACCTTTATCCGCCAGGAAGTATGCACAGGATAATCCAGCCGGGCCGGCACCGATAATCGCAATCTTTTCATCAAAACTGCCCTTTAATGACGGTACTGTCGGTTTTGGAATGTACCGTGTCTCAGCATTTAAATCTCTCTCCGCCACAAAACGTTTTACCGCGTCAATAGCAACCGCCTCGTCCAACGTCGCACGTGTGCAGGCATCCTCGCAGCGCCTGTTACAGATACGTCCGCAGATTGCCGGTAACGGATTATCTTTCTTGATCAGTGCCAGAGCCTCTTCATATTTTCCTTCCTTCGCAAGTTTCAAATAACCCTGTACTGCGATATGTGCGGGGCAAGCCGTCTTACAAGGTGCTGTTCCGGTGTCGTAACAGTTGATCCTGTTCACATCCCTGTAATTGTGCGTCCACATATGTTCGCCCCACTTCTGCTCCTGCGGAAGCGACATCTTCGGATATGTAACTTCGCTGCCGTCCTTTTTGCACAGCTTTTGTCCGAGCTTCACCGCGCCTGCCGGACATGCTTCCACACATTTACCGCAGGCAACGCATTTATCCTTATCCACACGTGCCACATATGCGGAACGGGACATATTAGGTGTGTTAAAAAGCTGCGATGTACGAAGCGCATAACACACGTTGACATTACAGTTACATATTGCAAATATCTTGTTGGCTCCGTCGATATTGGTGATCTGATGAACGAATCCGTTATCTTCCGCCTGTTTAAAAATAGCAAGGGCTTCTTCCTTCGTGATATAGCGTCCGTCTTTCTGTGTCTCCACCACGTAATCCGCCATATCGCCCACTGCCACGCACCAGCCCTCAGGATCGTCTGCACAGCCTTCGTCATGCTTCAGACGCGAACGACGGCA
>CAMWXF010000370.1 GCA_947178115.1 uncultured Lachnospiraceae bacterium | reverse complement strand
CAGATGAATGTGGAGACGATTCCGACAGGTTCCCTGAGCCTTGACCTGGCATTGGGACTCGGCGGCATCCCGAAGGGAAGGATTGTGGAGATATACGGACCGGAGTCCAGCGGTAAGACTACCGTGACATTACATATGATTGCGGAAGTACAGAAGCGCGGCGGTATTGCGGGATTCATCGATGCAGAACATGCACTGGACCCGGTATATGCGAAGAATATCGGTGTGGATATCGATAACTTATATATTTCTCAGCCGGACTGCGGCGAGCAGGCGTTAGAGATTACAGAGACCATGGTGCGTTCCGGTGCTGTAGATATTATCGTGGTGGATTCGGTTGCCGCACTGGTGCCGAAGGCGGAGATTGACGGCGACATGGGAGACAGTCATGTCGGACTGCAGGCGCGTTTGATGTCTCAGGCACTTCGTAAGCTGACGGCAGTGATCAGCAAGTCTAACTGTACCGTGGTGTTTATCAATCAGCTGCGTGAGAAAGTCGGTATTATGTTCGGTAATCCGGAGACGACTACTGGTGGACGCGCACTGAAATTCTACTCGTCCGTACGTCTGGATGTCAGAAGGATCGAATCCCTGAAGCAGGGAGGAGAGGTGATTGGTAACAGAACGAGGGTGAAAGTGGTTAAGAACAAAATTGCGCCGCCTTTTAAAGAAGCGGAGTTTGATATCATGTTCGGAGAGGGAATTTCAGTGGTCGGTGATATTCTGGATCTCGCTTCGGAGAACAATATTGTCAATAAGAGCGGTGCATGGTATGCATATGAGGGCAATAAGATCGGACAGGGCAGGGAGAATGCAAAGCAGTATTTGCGGGATAATCCGGCGGTATGTACGGAGATAGAGCGTAAGGTACGGGAGCTGTTTAATCTGGATACCGACAAAGCGGAGGAGACATCGCAGGCGGCGGAAGCAGAGAAGAAGGCTGATAAAGAGAAAGAAAAAGCTTCTAAATAATGATATTGACGGAAATTGTATTTATAAAACAATGCAGGAGATCAATGTAAACGGAGAATTATCATGCTTGTAACACAAATATCCGAAGTGTCGAAGTCGCGTTGTCGGGTTTACTTAGACGGGCAGTTCGCCTTCGTTCTCTACAAAGGCGAACTGCGACGGTTTCAGATCAAAGTCGATCAGGAACTTCCCGAGGAAAGTTATCGGGAGATCATGACACAGATTCTGCCAAAGCGGGCGAAACTGCGCAGCATGAATTTATTGCAGTCACGGGATTATACCCGTAGACAGCTGGCTGATAAATTGGAACAGGGTGATTATCCGCAGGAATGTATTGAAGAAGCGATCGAATACGTAGAGTCTTACGGTTATATTGATGACAAACGTTACGCCAGAGATTTTATTGAGTATAATCTTGCCTCCAAGAGCAGAACCCGCATAGAGACCGATCTGATGAGAAAAGGGATTGGAAAAGAGATAATCAGGGAGGCATTTGAAGAATTATCCGATCTGGGTGTGCAGCAGGATGAATTGGCTTTGGCATGTGATCTGCTCAGAAAGAAAAAATATTGTGCGGATACTGCTACAGGGCAGGAACAGCAGAAAATGTACGGTTTCCTTTATCGGAGAGGTTTTCGACATGACATAATCAGCAAAGCACTTTTGCTTGACATAACATCAAATTCAGTATAGAATTGAAGTGTTGTAATTTTGCTTAGTATAGAATGTTTATATATATGAATGCTGATACAGCTTAAACATTCTAGAATAGATTATGTACAATGAAAACTAAATAAGGAGGTGCTCCTGTAATGGTGCAAGTTGTGGTAGCGGTAGTCATCACACTGGTGATTTCGATTCCGATATCTGCATTGGTTGCTATCAACTATCGAAAGAAAGTTGTGGAAGCCACGATCGGTAATGCGGATGAGAAAGCCAGAGAGATTATTGACGAAGCTCTCAAAACTGCTGAAGCGAAGAAGCGCGAGTCATTGCTTGAGGTCAAGGAAGAGTCCATTCGTACCAAGAACGAACTCGACAAGGAGATCAAGGAACGTCGTGCAGAGGCGCAGCGTTATGAACGGCGTGTGCAGCAGAAGGAAGAGAACATCGACAAGAAAGCTGATGCTATCGAAAAGAAGGAAGCAAGTTTGGCACAAAGGGAAGAATCCCTGGCGAAACAGCGCGAAGAAATATCCAAACTTAACGAGCAGAGATTACAGGAACTAGAACGAATCTCAGGATTGACCTCCGAACAAGCAAAAGATTATTTGTTGAAAATTGTTGAAGATGAAGTGAAGCATGAGACTGCTGTCATGATCAAAGAGATTGAGAGCAGGGCAAAGGAAGAGGCAGATAAGAAGGCTAAAGAGTATGTAGTCACGGCAATCCAGAAATGTGCCGCAGACCATGTATCCGAGACAACCATATCTGTCGTGCAGCTTCCTAACGATGAGATGAAAGGCAGAATCATCGGTAGAGAGGGACGTAACATCAGAACTCTTGAGACGATGACGGGTGTTGATCTGATC
>CAMWXF010000369.1 GCA_947178115.1 uncultured Lachnospiraceae bacterium | reverse complement strand
GCCAGAGAGACAAAGATATTCTATGGGCACCAATATATAGATGAGGCAGATGTGGAAGCCGTGGTGGAGGTTCTGCGCCACGGTGATCTGACATGCGGACCGAAGATCAAGGAACTGGAAGACAAGCTGTGCCGTCTGACCGGCGCAAAATATGCCGTGGCGTGCAGCAACGGAACGGCGGCACTTCATATATCGGCGCTGGCGGCGGGTGTAGGCGAAGGCGATGAAGTGATCACGACGCCGATTACTTTTGCGGCTTCTGCCAACTGTGCGCTGTACTGCGGTGCCAGACCGGTATTTGCGGACATTGATCCGGAGACATATAATATTGATCCGCAAAAGGTGGAGGAAGCGATCACGGAGCGGACGAAAGCCGTGGTGGTGGTAGACTATACGGGACAGTCCGTGGCGCTTGATCCGATCAGAAAAATATGCAGAGAGCACAATCTGGTACTGATCGAGGACGGTGCCCACGTAATCGGTACGAAATATCGGGGACAGGCGAACGGTTCGATTTCCGATATGACCACATTCAGTTTCCATCCGGTGAAGACAGTCACCGGCGGAGAGGGCGGGGCAGTGCTGACAAACGATGAAGCGTTGTATCAGAAGCTGCTGCTCTATCGGGCCCATGGCATTACGCGCAACACCGACCTGATGGCACATGAACCGGACGGACCGTGGTATTATGAGCAGGTGGATTTAGGATATAATTATCGTATGACGGATATTCAGGCAGCGCTTATTATCAGTCAGCTCGACAAGCTGCCTATGTTCAGTAAAAGAAGAAAAGAGATTGTGGATCGGTATAATGAGGCGTTTGCGAAACTGCCGTCTCTGTTTGTGCAACGGGAGATCCCCGAGTCGGACACTACGAGACACTTGTACATTCTGCGGATCGTGCCGGAGAAGCTGCGCATTGACAGGAGACAGTTCTTCGATGCACTGGCGGCGGAAAATGTGTGCTGCAATGTGCATTATATACCCACATATTATTTCCCATATTACGAGAAACTTGGTTATCGTAGAGGGCTGTGTCCTAATGCCGAGAAACTGTACGAAGAGATCATATCTCTGCCTCTCTACTATGCCATGACAGACGGGGATGTGGAGAGTGTCATAGAGGCTGTAACTAAAATAGCGGTCTACTATGCGAATGAATAAGAGGATGTAAAAGAGCACGAACGCAGAACGGAGCGGGCAGCGAAAAGGAAATGGAAATGCAGACAAGAGAAATACCGATTAAGACAAAAATAATCTATATAGTAATTGTATGCTTTGTTACGCTGCTATTGTGGCTGGGTGACGAGGGCAGTCGTCCGTTTGAGTATCTGGGATCAGAGCTGAATCATTCTGTCGGCCTGATCGATTCGGATTACGGGCTTGTCGTGCGGGAGACGGTGGCAATGAACGGGATTGTGGCATATACTCCGGAATATGTTCTGAACAAGGGCAGTTACACCGCACAAATGGTTTATCAGGCGGAGGAAGAAGATTCGGTCTTAGAGCTGTGGGAACAGAACAGTAAAGTGGCTGCATGGCCGCTTGATCCCCGACAGTCGAAGATCACTGCGGATTTCACCCTTTCTAAAGATGCCAAGCAGATTCGGCTGCAGATCAATTACGGCGGCACAGGTTCGCTGACGGTTAAACAGCTAAGCCTGTCTCCGCATACGGTGTTCTATACGGATACGTATTTCTTTATGGTGTTGTTTCTGGCATGTAGTCTGATTATATGGCTGTATGTGGTACAGGGCAGAGCGCAGCTGACGCAGGAGAGACTTACGGACTTTTGCGTGATACTGGGTGTGGCGCTTCTGGCAACGACGCCGATGATGCAGACATACCTCTATAACGGAGATGATCTGTGTTATCATCTGGCGCGCCTGGAGGGGTTAAAAGACGGTATTCTGGACGGACAGATTCCGGTCAATATTCTGCCGGAAGGCATGCAGGGCAACGGGTATATGAATGCCATGTATCCGTATCTGTTCTTGTATATCGGCGCTTTCTTAAGGATATGCCGCGTGTCGCTGGGACTGTCTTACAAAACATTGATTTTTCTGGCAAATCTCGGTTCCGCGATCTGTGCTTATACTGCCGTGAAATCTATGTGTAAGTCGCGCCGCAGCGTGATACTGGCAGTGGTGTTATATACGCTTATGCCCTACCGGTTTACCAATATTTTTTCCAGAGGGGACTTGGGGGAGATCTTAGCCTTAACCTTCTGGCCGTTGGTGATCGCAGGGCTTTACCATATCATTCTGGGTGAGAGGCAGAAATGGTATTATCTTGTGATCGGTGTCAGCGGTATATTGCAGAGCCATATCTTAAGCGCTGCGTTTGCGGCAGTAGTCTGTGTGATCACGGCATTAGTCTACTGTGTGCGCATTGTTAGAGAGCACAGGTATATTGAGGTCGGCAAAGCGGCAGGGATGTTTTTGCTCATAAATATGTGGTATCTGGTGCCGTTCGTATTTTATTATTTCGAGAAGGATCTGAGTAC
>CAMWXF010000368.1 GCA_947178115.1 uncultured Lachnospiraceae bacterium | reverse complement strand
GTGAATAAGATAGCCGGTAAGATATCAGAAGACACGAGTTTCATATAGGAGGTGTGGCATGAAAGAGAATACAAAATCCGGAAAGCTGACAGGACTTTCAGAAAAAAGCAGCGACATAGTTCTTGTTGTGATCTGTGCTATTATCCTGTTTATTGTTGCATATCCGTTATACTATGTGTTGATCGCTTCCGTATCAAACCCATATGATGTATATGCAGGTAAGACATTCCTCTTACCGAGCCAGTTTACACTGGATGGATATAAATCGGTATTTGCAGATCCGAGTATTCTGACCGGACTTTTCAATAGTTTTAAATACACGATTATCGGTACGATATTCTCCGTTGTTGTACTTTATCTGGCAGCTTACCCCTTGAGCGTAAAGGATCTGCCGGGCAGAAAGCTCATCAGTATCTTTTTCATCATCACGATGTATTTCGGCGGTGGTATGGTTCCGACCTACTTAGTTGTAAAGCAGACAGGATTGATCAACAATATGTGGGCATTGTTCCTTCCGGGCGGCGTTGCGGTCGGCAATATGATCATCGTGAGAAATTTCTTCGAGAACAGTATTCCGGCGGCAATGATCGAGGCAGCGAACATAGACGGTGCTTCCAAATGGACGACATTTATTAAGATCGTTGTACCGTTAAGCCGTTCCATCATGGCGGTTATGGTGGTGTTCAGTATGGTAGCTTACTGGAACGACTGGTTTACTGCAATGATCTATCTGCCTTCACCGAATAAAGCGCCTCTGCCGCTTGTACTGAGGAACATCCTGATCAAGAGTTCCGCCAGTGCGAGTCAGGCGAGCACCATATCCGGCGGCTTTGCCGAGTTGAACAAGATGACAGAGATGATCAAGTTCTCATCCATTATTATAGCGGCTCTGCCGATGTTGATTATTTATCCGTTTGTACAGAAGTATTTTGAAAAAGGCTTTATGGCAGGTGCGGTAAAAGGTTGATCGCAGAAAGGAAATCAGATTATGAGAAAGCAGAAAGAATGCAATTATGGAAAAAAACTTGTATCCTGTGCGCTTGTTGCAACTCTTGCAATGTCCATGACGGCATGTGGTAATAAAGACTATGGACATCATGAGAAAGGTGTTGCGAACCCGGATACTTCCCAGACGCAGTTTGCTATTATGGGTGCCCAGAGCGCACTGAGTCCGGGCTACGATGATAATACAGTTTTGAATCAGCTTCAGAGTGATGCGGGAATCAGTATTGATTGGACTACCATGAGCGAGTCTTTGGCAGAGCAGGTCAATATCCGTATCGCAGGCGATGAACTTCCGGACGCTTTTATGGGTGTCGGATTCAGCAACTATGATATCTCCCGTTACGGGGATGACGGAACATTTATTGACCTGACCCCTTATCTGACGGAAGAATATATGCCAAACTTAAGTAAGATTCTGGATGAGAATCCGGATATCCGCAGCGCCATCACCATGGACGACGGATATATCTACGGTCTTCCGGCAGGGGAGCGTATGGGAACGGCAGGTATCGGCGCTGCAGAAGACTACAGCATTTACTCGATTCCCCAGTTTGCCATGATCAACAAGGCATGGCTGGATGATCTGGGCTTGGAAGTGCCTACGACGCTGGATGAGCTTCACACGGCGTTAAAAGCTTTTAAAGATAATGACATGAGCGCGAAGTATTACGGGAATGATCCGGGAAGTACAATTCCTATGAGTACGGGATTCGACCAGTGGTGCTGGGGACAGAATATTTTCTATGCGGGATTCGGTTTCACGAACTGGCCCAACGACGTCTGCAATGACCTTGTTTTGAAAGGTGACGGCACGGTAGAATTTATGTGTGTGACAGATCAGTATCGTGATGCGATTACCTATTTCCATGACTGGTATGCGGAAGGACTAATGGATCTTGAGATGTTCAGTCAGTCTGACACGCAGCTGATCTCCAAATGTTCCCAAGGATATGTGGGTGTTTCCACATGGTGGTATATTGAGGAGCTGATGGGCGATTACGCAAAAGACTATGTGTTCCTGCCGGTTCTCGACGGACCGGACGGTACGCATAATGTGACGATCCGTACCGGCGGCGGCACCAACAGCGGACAGCTTAATATCACAAAAGCATGTAAGAGTCCGGCCAATCTGTTGAAATTCTTCGATATGTGGTATGCGCCGGAGAATGTTATGCAGCTTCAGTATGGACCTATCGGCACTTATTTTACGGAACAGGATGAAGAAGGCGTATGGCTGAGTATTTCCGATGACGAGAGCCGTGAGAAGTACGGCAAAGGTTCCGGTGAGTTAAAGGGTGAATGTGAAGTGGCAGGACCGAAGCTGATACTCAGCGACTACTATCTGACTACTTTCAAAATGGAGGATCGTGCCATCGAGCGTCTGACCGATTTGTACGATTTCTGGATGCCTTATGTTGATGATACCTCTGTTTATCCGGTAGACTGTGTGTTCACAGGAAGAGAGCTGGATGATATCGACTGGTACAAGGCGAATTTCGAGAGCGCC
>CAMWXF010000367.1 GCA_947178115.1 uncultured Lachnospiraceae bacterium | reverse complement strand
CTGGGAAATCTGCAGGGCAATGTGGATACCAATAATTTCGCCATGACGAACATAGCGGAGAGTACCGATGCTACGGCGCAGTCCATTCAGCGGCAGGCGGATATGTGTATGGAGATCCGGAGCAATACGGATGCCGTGGAGGAGAGCATTAGGAATCTGACCGCCGCTTCCGACAGAGCGAGTGATATGGTAACGCAGGGTGCCGATGTTGTCGAGAGTCTGAGGAAGCAGGCTGAGAATGTGGAGGCGGCCAGCGGAGCAACCGTTGAAGTCAGCAACATGCTTAGCCATAAGGTGGAAGAGGTGCAGAATTTTATCGGCGCTATTCTGTCGATTTCCAGCCAGACGAATCTGCTGGCGCTCAATGCTTCCATAGAGGCGGCGCGTGCCGGTGAGGCAGGAAGAGGGTTTGCAGTGGTTGCTGAGGAGATCAGGCAGCTTTCAGAGCAGACTAAGGATGCTTCCAACAGTATTACCAATATTATCAATGAATTGATTCTGGATACGAAGAGCGTAAGTGAGAGTGTAGACAGTGCACAACAGTCTATTAATAAACAGACCGAGCTGATCAAGGCTACTAAAGAGAAATTCGAGGCAGTTGATGAAGAAGTAAAGAACATGGTAAACAATATAAAAGACAGCGAAAGGATCATCGAGAGCATTATCGACAGTACCAATGCGATCTCGGATGATATCTCACAGTTGTCTGCGGCAAGTGAAGAAGTGGCGGCTTCCAGCGTGGAAGGGCTTCGGACTTCGGAAGCTACCGTACAGGATATGCAGGCATGTAAGGATATGCTGGAGGAGATCTTCAGTCTGGCGAAACAGCTGCAGTAAAGAGCGGATTTGCAGTAAGCGATACGGAGATTCGGAATGGATCTGTGATGTAAAAAGAAAATGTAAAACCCGAGGGGATGTCGGATCTCCTCGGGTTTTTCACTTCAGTTAGCAATACTCGCGCATATTGATAAAATTGTAATAGGGAAGTGCATCCCTGGTGTAGCCGTTGGTGTAAATGTGGATGTCTCGTTCCTGTTCCCTCTCACATGCCTCATCTAAAACCTTAGAAAAGAAAGTTTGCGCGAAGGTCTTAGACGGGTTCTGTCCGGACTGGTGTTTTTTGTCATTGGAAGAAACCTTCCTTAGCGGGGAAACAGCCATAACCGCTTCAACTTTATAATTCCTCTCATTTGCATATACTGCGACAATCCCTCCCTGGATAAATTATTGTGAACATCTTGTTCTGTTAATAGTATCGGCAGGAATCTTTATTTCTTAACACCATTTTAGCAGATATTGTGTAAAAATGGAAGAAGTAATCTAAATATTTCGAGTTAAAATATATAATTTTCTGTCAAATTGGAAAGGGAGGGCAGATTGCGACAAAGGCTCCCTCGTGTCGGCTTCGTCGAATGGATTTTCTATAATATTCCGGATAGGTGGTTGGAAGGGGACGCAACCGCCCTCTATTCGCCATCCGGGCTCATGTCGGGCTTTGCGGGACATCCGTGTCCCGCAATTGCTGACTGTGAGCGGAATATTAAGAAAATCACATTTGACTGCGCATGACACGAGAGAGCGTTTGTCGCAATCTGCCTGCATAGGTTTTCAGATTATAAAAAATTGGTTGACAAATGACTACCGGTATATTATATTGTAGGTAGGCAAGTGTAAACCTGTAATTAAGAAGATATAATCAGTGGGTTAAGAGGGAGAAGGATATGGTCAGATTATCGGAGGCGGAATGGAAGGTGATGAGTCTGTTGTGGCAGGAAGCGCCGCAGACGATGATGCAGATCACTAATCATTTCAAGGAGACAACGGGATGGACGAAGCATACGGTGATGACTTTCCTGCGGCGTATGGAGGAGAAGGGAGCGATCCATCATGAGGAGGGAGAGCGGGCGAAGCTGTATTATCCGGATGTAGGCAGAGATGAGGCGGTGCAGCAGGAGACGGAAGAGTTCCTGGAGAAAGTCTTCGACGGCCGGATGGGGCTGATGCTCAATACCATGGTGGAGAGGAAGGCATTGTCGAAAGAAGAGATTGCGGAGATGTATGAGATCCTGCGCAGGGCGGAAGCAGAAAGCGGCGCTGACTGAGAAGAATGCGGAGGAGAAGTCGGGAAGCCTGTGAGTGGAAAGGAGAGAGTGACAGATGACGGATATGATTGTAAGCGGCACGATTCTGATCTGTGTGATTCTGATATTGCGGCGGCTGACATATGGCAGAATCAGTATGGGGATGCGTTATGCGCTGTGGCTTGTGGTAGCGGTGCGCATGGTCCTGCCGGTCAGCTTCGGCAGCAGTTCATATAGTATTATGAATGCGGTGCAGGGTATATCACAGTATTATGTGGGAACGACAGGAGCAGATGAGATACATAAGAATAGTGTGGATGAAAACAACGGAAGCAATGAGATGACCGCAGGGGCGGCTGTAAATGCCGGGAATGCGAAGGAGGCTTTGCGGGATATGTCGGCAGGGATAGAATCAGCCCTAACGGCTGCAGGATCAGACG
>CAMWXF010000366.1 GCA_947178115.1 uncultured Lachnospiraceae bacterium | reverse complement strand
GCGGAGGAAGTCATGGCCGGGGAGCTTTTTATTGTAAAACCGGGGGAAAGTATTCCTGTAGACGGTGAGGTGCAGGAGGGCGAGAGTGCGGTGGATGAGTCGGCGCTGACGGGCGAGAGCCTGCCGGTCGATAAGCATGCGGGGGATCGTGTGAGCGCGGCCACACTGAATACGAACGGTTCTCTAACCTGCAGGGCCGTGCGTGTGGGTAAGGATACCACATTACAACAGATCATAGATATGGTAGAGAATGCCGTGGCGACCAAAGCGCCTATTGCCCAGATTGCGGATAAGGTTTCGGGCGTGTTCGTGCCGGTGGTTATGCTGCTGGCGCTTATAACCGGCATTCTGTGGCTGGCGGCAGGTGCAGGCGTGGGCAAAGCGTTGTCCTATGCCATCAGTGTACTGGTGATCAGCTGCCCATGCTCGCTGGGGCTTGCCACGCCGGTAGCGATTATGGTCGGCAACGGCATGGGTGCGAGACACGGTATTTTGTTCAAAAACGCAGTGGCGTTGGAACATGCGGGAAGGACGGATTTCATCGTGTTGGATAAGACCGGCACCGTTACGGAAGGAAGTCCGGCAGTAATCGGGATGCGGACGGCACAGGGAGTATTCGAGCGTGAACTTTTACAAGTGGCAGCAGCGTTGGAGAGTAAGAGTGAACACCCTTTAGCCAAGGCAATCTGTGAACGCGCCGAGGCAGATCAGCTTCAAGTACAGTCGGTGGAAAACTTTCATGCACTTCCGGGTTGGGGCGTGGAAGGGCTGTTGGACGGTATGACTGCAGTGGGCGGCAACAGTGCGCTTCTTACTGAGCGCGGGCTTCTTACGGATGATATGCGAAGAGCCGGTGATGAGATGGCAGAGGAAGGCAGGACACCGCTGTATTTTGCGGTCGGAGACAGACTTATGGGTATGATTGCTGTCGCGGATGTGGTGAAACCGGACAGCGCTCAGGCAGTCAACGAGCTGCGTAATATGGGCGTGCAGGTAGTTATGCTGACCGGAGATAACAAGCGGACGGCACAGGCGATCGGAAGGCAGGTAGGCATTTCGGCAATTGTGTCGGATGTTCTGCCAAATGATAAGGAAGCGGTAGTCAGAAGGCTGTCCGAATACGGGCGCGTTGCCATGGTCGGGGATGGGATTAACGATGCGCCGGCGCTCACCAGAGCGGACGTGGGGATCGCCATAGGCGCCGGAGCGGACGTGGCGCTGGAAGCGGCGGATATCGTGTTGATGAAGTCCAGACTGACTGACGTTTCGGCGGCAATCAGACTTTCCAGACAGGTGCTTAAGAATATTCATGAGAATCTGTTCTGGGCATTCTTTTACAACTGCATAGGCATTCCGCTGGCGGCAGGCATACTTGTTCCCGCGTTGGGTATCAGCCTAAACCCGATGTTTGCGGCGGCGGCGATGAGCCTGTCCAGCTTCTGCGTGGTGACCAATGCCCTGCGGCTTAACCTGTTTACGGTACAGTCAGACAGGCGTGACAGGAAGAAGAAAGAAATTCCGATGCCGGAATTTATAATAAATAAGAATAGCAAGGAGGAAAACAAAATGATTAAAACATTGGAGATTGAGGGTATGATGTGTGCGCACTGTCAGGCGCATGTACAGAAAGCGTTGGAGGGAGTGGAAGGTGTGACTCAGGTGGTTGTCAGCCTGGAGGAGAATAAAGCCACCGTAACCGCCGACACCGAGATTGCGGATCAGAAGCTGATTGATGCCGTGACAGAGAGCGGATATAAAGTACTGACATGCGGAGCGTAACACGGTGGAGGATATGTATGCGGTTTTACGTGCTTTGTTAAATGTGTATAGTAAAAACTGAATTTCTTAGTCAACATGTCTAGTGAAGTGAAAATCAGTTGATAAAGTAAGCAATTTCTACAATGGAACGCAAAATCTTTGTGAAATAATGGCATAGCAAACATGAGAAAAGTTCGCTATACTAATTCCAGAATCAATTTTCGGTGAGCGATTATTGATAGAATAAAAAAACAAAAGTAGGAGGCAATCATGGCAAGTTTATCTTTAAAAAATGTCTGCAAAGTGTATCCGAACGGCTTTGAGGCAGTAAAAGATTTCAATCTTGAAATCGCAGATCAGGAATTCATTATTTTCGTAGGACCTTCAGGTTGTGGTAAATCTACAACACTTCGTATGATCGCAGGTCTGGAAGATATTTCTTCCGGCGAACTGAAGATCGGTGACAGAGTAGTAAACGATGTAGAACCTAAAGACAGAGATATCGCAATGGTATTCCAGAACTACGCTCTGTATCCTCATATGTCCGTATATGACAATATGGCATTCGGCCTTAAGTTAAGAAAGGTTCCGAAGGATGAGATCGATAAGATGGTTAAAGAGGCAGCTAAGATCCTTGACCTGACAGCTCTTCTTGATCGTAAGCCGAAGGCTCTGTCCGGTGGTCAGAGACAGCGTGTAGCTATGGGTCGTGCAATCGTTCGTAATCCTAAGGTATTCCTGATGGATGAGCCGCTGTCCAACTTGGATGCAAAACTTCGTG
>CAMWXF010000365.1 GCA_947178115.1 uncultured Lachnospiraceae bacterium | reverse complement strand
TGCGCCCGTACCACATTATTTTAGGAGGTGCCATTATGGCAAAGAAAGTTACAGGATATATTAAGTTACAGATCCCTGCCGGCAAAGCTACGCCGGCGCCGCCGGTTGGTCCCGCACTCGGACAGCACGGCGTGAACATTGTTGAATTTACGAAACAGTTCAACGCAAGAACAGCCGATAAAGGTGATGTAATCATCCCGGTTGTTATTACGGTTTATGCAGACAGAAGTTTTAGTTTCATTACGAAGACTCCCCCTGCAGCAGTTCTTTTAAAGAAAGCATGCAACATTAAATCCGGTTCCGCAGTTCCGAATAAGACAAAGGTTGCTACGATCTCGAAAGCGAAATTACAGGAGATCGCAGAGACAAAGATGCCTGATTTGAATGCTGCAAGCTTGGAAGCGGCTATGAGCATGATTGCCGGAACTGCCAGAAGTATGGGCATCACAGTAGAAGAGTAATGGAGGATTTGATATGAAACATGGTAAAAAGTATGCAGAGGCGGCTAAGCTCGTAGATCGTACAGTTCAGTACGATACGGCAGAAGCGATCGCTCTGGTTAAAAAGACAGCAACAGCAAAATTTGATGAGACTGTAGAAGTTCATATTAAGACCGGATGTGACGGACGTCATGCGGAGCAGCAGATTCGTGGCGCCGTTGTACTTCCGAACGGAACAGGTAAGACCGTCAGAGTATTGGTATTTGCTAAGGGTGATAAAGTGGCTGAGGCTGAGGCAGCAGGCGCGGATCACGTAGGCGGCGAGGAACTGATTCCGAAGATCCAGAATGACGGATGGCTGGATTTTGACGTAGTCGTTGCGACACCTGATATGATGGGTGTAGTAGGACGTCTCGGTAAGGTACTTGGACCGAAAGGTCTTATGCCCAACCCGAAGGCAGGCACGGTAACCATGGATGTTACCAAGGCTGTCAATGATATCAAGGCAGGTAAGATCGAATACAGACTGGATAAGGCAAACATCATTCATGTTCCGGTCGGCAAGGTTTCCTTTGACGAGGCGAAGCTGCAGGAGAACTTTGATGCACTGATGGAAGCGATCGTTAAGGCAAGACCGTCGGCACTTAAGGGTCAGTATCTGAGAAGCATCACTCTGGCGACCACAATGGGACCGGGCGTGAAAGTAAACACGGCGAAATATTAATCAGTCGATTTCAGATTACGACAAACGAATGATAAGAGGGCAGCACGCAGCAGGCGTGCTGTCCTTTTGACGTTATAATTGCGAAGTGGTTTGATTGTGATATAATAGTGACATGAGCAGAAAGAACAGAAAAAGGAAGAAACATAACAGAATAAGTGTCGGACATCATTTTATGAAGCCGTTTATCCTGACTTTCAGTATAGTGATGTTGATCGGCGTTTCGGGAATCGCGACATACCAGTGGATCGTTGAGCCTGTCAAATCGGTAAATACCAGCCATTTTCAGGTGAGTGTGGACAAGGCGGAGACGGTAGGGGAATCTGAGGCGGAAGTAGAGGCATGGGCACAGGAACAGACAAAGGCGCAGATTGAGGAGATCATAAGCGTTAATAATAAGTACGATGATGTGCTGAACGATCCGGAATACATGGTGGAGAATAATATCTATGCAAAGAATGCGACGGAACCTGACCGGGTGACGATTACTTTTGCAGGAGATATACTGTTTGACGAAAATTATGCGATCATGACCAGGGTAGTGGGTAATGATGATATATCCAACGGCATTTCGCCGGAGCTGATCGAGGAGATGAAGAGTGCGGATATCATGATGCTCAATAATGAGTTCCCGTATTCAGACGGCGGCAGCCCACTTGAAGAAAAGCAGTTTACCTTTCGTGCTAAACCATACAGAGTGTCTTATTTGAATGATTTGGGTGTGGATATCGTAACACTTGCAAACAATCATGCTTATGATTATGGAGAGAGTGCCTTCCTGGACACGATGACTACATTAGAATCGGCAGGCATCGCTTATGTGGGTGCCGGACGAAATCTGCGAGAAGCTCGCAGGCCGGTCTATTACATTATTAATAATATGAAGATTGCCATCGTATCCGCAACTCAGATTGAAAGGCTGGATCAACCGGACACCAAGGGAGCAACAGATTCTTCCGCGGGGGTATTTCGCTGCTGGAACGGAGACAAGCTGCTGGAAACCGTCCGGGAAGCGAAGGAAAACAGCGACTTTGTGATCGTGTATCTGCATTGGGGGACCGAGAACGTGTCTGAGATTGACTGGGCACAGGAAAAACAGGGTGCAGAGGTGGCAGCGGCAGGAGCGGATCTGATCATCGGGGCCCATCCGCATTGTCTGCAGCCGATTGGCATCGTGCAGGGGGTGCCGGTGGTGTACAGTCTGGGAAATTTCTGGTTCAATTCCAGAACGATGGATACCGGAATGATCAAGGTGGAGCTTGATGAGAACGGGTTGAAAAGCTGTAGGTTTCTGCCCTGTCTGCAACAGGGGAGCAGGACTGTGCTGCTGCAGGGTGAGGAGAAATTGAGGGTGTTAAATGACATGCGGAATATGTCAAC
>CAMWXF010000364.1 GCA_947178115.1 uncultured Lachnospiraceae bacterium | reverse complement strand
CAGGGTCTGTCATAACGAAGGATGTGCCTGACTATGCAGTTGTGGCGGGAGTACCCGCACGAATCATCAGGTATCGCTATACACCGGAACAGATAGAGGCGTTGAACAAGATAGCATGGTGGGATTGGTCTGATGATGAAATTAGAGATCGTTTTGATGATTTTTATCTGCCAATAGAAGAGTTTATCAAAAAGTATGAATAGTATATGATAATTTTCAGGAAAGGATGGCGACATGCGTACGATTAAGATTGAGAACAGAGTGATTGGAGAAGGACAGCCGGCGTTTATTATTGCGGAAGGCTGTGACAACCATATGGGAAATATGGAGGCGGCAAAAGAAATGTGCCGTCAGGCGAAACTGGCAGGAGCGGACTGTATCAAGTTCCAGCATCACCTTCCGGATGAGGAGATGTTGAAGGATGTGCCGATGTCTTCCAATTTTGATATTCCTTTATATGATTTTTTGAAACTGCATGCATTGACTTTAGATCAGCATGTCGAGTTGATGGAATACTGTAAACAGATCGGCATTATGTATCTTTGCACGCCGTTCAGCCTGAAAGCTGCTTATGAACTGAATGAGATCGGAGTATCCGCATTCAAGATCGGTTCAGGCGAGATGACCGATATTCCCACGTTGCAGGCGATTGCTCGAATGGGGAAGCCTATGATCGTATCGACCGGTATGTGCACGATGGATGAGATTAAGAGGACTTATGACGCATTGGAGGCGACGGGAGTGGAATTCGCTTTTACGAACTGTCTGTCAGAGTATCCGCCGAAGTATGAGGATATAAATCTTGGTGTCATTGCAAAGATGATGGAAGCATTCCCGAAGGCTGTCATAGGTCACTCCGATCATACACCTGATTTGTATACATGTTATGCAGCCGCTGCTTTAGGGGCCGCTATTATCGAGAAGCACGTGATCTTGAGCAAACAGACACCGGGACCCGATCAGACGGTTTCTATTGATTTTGAAGACCTGTATCGGCTGGTGGATGGTATTCGTAAGATTGAATTGGCTTCCGGAAGTGAGAAATGTGTGCATAGAGATGAGGATGCAATCCGCTCGTGGGCATTCAGAAGTATTGTTTCCCTTCGTAAGATAAGAGCGGGAGAAGTCATTACACAGGAAATGATCTGGTCTAAGCGGCCGGGCACGGGAATTCCGTCCCATCGTATGGCAGAGGTGATCGGTCGGAAGGCAGTCAGGGATATTGAAGAAAATGTGCTGCTGAAGTGGGATGATCTGGAGGCATAAACTATATTGAGAGGAAGAGCTGGAGTCAGTATGTAAGACAGGGCTGACACATGCAATGGCGGACAGAATATGAAGAAAATTATGATCATAACCGGTTCACGGGGAGAATGGGGGTATATTCGCCCGATTTTGCGTTTGATAGAGAAGAGGAATGATGTGGAGGCAGTTTTGGTGGTAACGAATATGCATCTGCTTCCGGCATATGGCAATTCTTATAAGGAGATTGAAAATGACGGCTTTCATATCGACTATAAAGTGCATATGTCTTTGGACGGTTACAGCCATGTGACGCAGGCGAAATCCCTTGGAATTTTCCTGACCTCACTGCCGGATATTATCGCAAACGAAAGACCGGACTGGATCCTTCTGGCAGGGGACCGCGGCGAGCAGCTTATGGGAGCCATTGCCGCAGCGTATACCTATACCCCGGTGGCCCATATTCAGGCGGGAGAAGTTTCCGGAAATATCGATAATATGACCCGTCATGCGATCGGCAAACTGGTTCATATGCATTTCGCATCCAATCAGGATGCTGCCAAGCGGCTGATTAAGCTCGGAGAAGAGGAATTCCGGGTGCACAACGTGGGCGCTCCGCAGATCGATGAGATGGTGTCAGCGCAATATACGGAACTGGCGGAAATAGAAGAGAAACTTTGTGTGCATTTAAGGGATGGGTATCTGTTGGGAGTGATGCATCCGGTTACTGAGGAAGCCGACAGGGCGGAGATGCAGGCGGAGATATTCATTAAGGCGTTAAATCGGTTTGATATGCCTAAGGTGATCATCCTGCCAAACAATGATGCCGGTTCCAACGGCGTAAAACGTGCGATTCAGGAGTACCGTATAGGAGAGTATTATATGTATGCGAACCTGAAGAGGGAAGATTATCTCGGTTTGCTTAAGAATGCGAAATGCATTGTGGGAAATTCCAGCTCCGGACTGTTGGAAGCGCCTACTTTTAAGGTGCCGGCAGTCAATATTGGCAGAAGGCAGAATCTGCGTTTCCGGGGAATCAATGTAATCGACGTTCCTTTTGAATTAGATGAGGTGGTTCGGGCGATTGAAAAGGCAGTCAGTGCGGAATTCAGGGATTATCTAACGGCGGAATGTGTCAATCCGTACGGGGACGGTCATTCTTCGGAAAGAATTCTGGATCTGCTTGTGAATACGCCGGTTGATCAAAAATTATTGGTTAAGCAGTTGACCTATTAGGATGGAGGTATGGACAATGGATTTGAAGCGCTACTGTGTAAAAGAACATTATACGATCAAAGAAGTGTTGGAACAGTTCGACGCTAATC
>CAMWXF010000363.1 GCA_947178115.1 uncultured Lachnospiraceae bacterium | reverse complement strand
AGGAAACAACTCGTTTCAAAATAAAAAGGATATCCGATCTGCTTATCGTGATAAGTCACCGCACTGACCGCCGTCTTAGGAAATAATTCTTCCATAGGCAACACGCCCTCCGGCATTTTGACCTCTGATGCCAATCCCGCCAGATATGCTTTTTCCAGAGAATCATTGCTGACGATATAAAGATCCGGCACCTCTTCGGAATGGAGGGAGGCCTGATTGATCGTCTCCAGATATTCCCGTCCGGAGGTGTAGATCGGAACCACACGCACATCTTCCTGATATTCACTGTATGATACCGCAACGCTGTTCAGATAATCCGTCAGCGCCTCATCCGTATACCACAGATACAGAGTCTCCCTACGTCCAAAGAGGGATTCCTCCGCCGTTTCCGTTTCTTCTCCCTGCCGCATCGCAATGCCGAGCCTGCCCACGCCGTAGATTCCGCCCACGCACAATGCAATCACAAGGATCATCGTTATTCTTTTCTTAAGAGTCACTTCTGCTCTCCTTCTATTTCTTCCCGTACACTCTCGCGTAGGATTGCTATCATATCATCTATATTTTCTTTGGTGATCACGAGAGACGGTACGAAACGGATAATGCTTGTTCCCGCATTAATCAGGACAAGTCCCTTCTCCATCGCTCTGGTGATGATGCCGCCCACCGGCCTGTCAAATACAAGTCCCTGCAGCAGCCCTGCACCGCGCCTTGTCTCCACACAGTCAAACTCCGCCGCCAGTTCCTCCAGCCGCTTCGCAAGATACTCACCCACTTCCCGCACGTTGTCAAGGACATTCTGCTTTTCAAACAGATCTATCACCTTGCAGATTGCCGCACAGGCTAACGGATTGCCTCCGTAAGTGGTTCCGTGATCGCCTGCTGTAAGAGAATGGGATCCTACCTTTTCCGTCATCAGGAATGCACCCACCGGCACACCGCACCCAAGCGCTTTGGCCGTAGTCATCACATCCGGTTTGATACCGTACAGTTGCCAAGCGAACATCTCTCCGGTACGTCCCATACCACACTGTATCTCATCCAAAATCATCAGGATGTCCCGTTCATCGCAAAGTTCACGCACCTTTCGCATGAACTCCTCAGTCGCAGGATAGATGCCGCCTTCTCCCTGCACCGTCTCAAACAGGATCGCACAGGTTTTGTCCGTCACCTGCGCCAACACACTGTCGAAATCGTTTAAGTCCGCAAATTTAATGTTGCCGATCATCGGCTCAAAGGCTTCTCTGTAATGCGGATTGCCCGTCACGGACAGAGCACCCATGGTTCGCCCGTGGAAAGAATGATTCATAGCGATAATCTCATGATCCGTCCTGCCGTCTTTCAGATAAGCATATTTACGCGCTGTCTTGATGGCGCCCTCTATCGCTTCCGCACCGCTGTTGGTAAAAAACACTCTGTCCATACCGGAAATCTTCTTGAGTTTCTTCGCCGCCTCAATTGCCGGAAGGTTATAATAAAAGTTGGACGTATGGATGATCTTGTCGATCTGCTCCTTCAAGGCGTCATTATATTCTTTATTATTATACCCCAGCGCGAATACAGCAATACCTGATACAAAATCCAGATACCGCTTACCGTCCATGTCATACAGGTATACACCGTCGCCCTTCTCAAACACAACCTGATACCGGTTGTATGTGTGAAGCAGAGCTTTCTCCGCCTCATCTATATAATTCTGCATTGTTGCACTCATATTAATAACCATGCCTTTCTCACATCTTGCCGTTCATTTCATACTGGCTTCATCCTGATCGGCAATAATCGCCGTACCGATACCTTTGTCCGTAAAGATCTCCAAAAGCAGGCAGTGTGCGATACGTCCGTCCAGAATATGAACTCGGTTGACGCCCTTTTTGATGGCTTCCGTACAGTTTGCGAGTTTCGGAAGCATCCCGCCGCCGATACAACCGCTTTCTATCAGCTCATCAGCCTTCGTAGTTGTCAGCCGGGAAATAAAGCTGGACTTATCGTTAATGTCACGGTACAAGCCTTCGATATCTGTCAGGAATACCAATTTGTCCGCACCCACCGCTTTCGCAATAGCGCAGGCAGCATCATCCGCATTGATATTATAAGTCATGAACTGATCGTCTAATCCGATGGGCGCTACGATGGGCAGGAAATCTTTCTCAAGCAAATCATACAGCACCTTGGGATCGACTGCGCAAATCTCTCCCACATAGCCGATATCTTCTCCGTCCGGACGCTTCTTGGTGCACTGTAAGAGTCCTGCATCCTTGCCGCTGATGCCGACTGCCCTGACCCCTAACTCCTCCACCATACGAACCAGATTCTTGTTGACTTTGTTGAGAACCATCTCTGCAATCTCCATGGTCTCTTCATCGGTCACCCGAAGTCCGTTCACGAACTTAGCCTCCTTGCCGACTTTGCCGACCCAGCGGCTGATTTCCTTGCCGCCGCCATGCACGATGATGGGTTTGAAGCCTACCAGCTTTAAAAGCGTTATGTCTTTAATAACATTTTGCTGCAATTCTTCGTTGCTCATGGCGCTGCCGCCGTATTTCACAACGATGATCTTGCGGTTGTACTTCTGGATGTA
>CAMWXF010000362.1 GCA_947178115.1 uncultured Lachnospiraceae bacterium | reverse complement strand
CAAAGGGTTTCTGTATGCCGATGCGGTAGGGCCGTCCGTCCGGCTTATTGCCGATAGTAATCAGATTGCCGCCCAGACTGATACATGCGCTTTCTACACCCTGTGAGAGCAGATAGTCTTTCAGACGGTCGGCAATATATCCCTTGGCGATGAAACCAAGATCAATGGCGGCATGAGAGTCTGTGAGAGTCACCACATTACCTTCAAGCCTCACGGCATGATAGTCAACATGTTTCAGTGCGTCCCGAATGGCGGTTTCATCCGGAATATGGGAGTTACCTTCGGAACCGAAATCCCACAATTCACTTAAGGGCAGAACGGTAAGGTCCACTCTGCCGTCAGTTAATTCTGAATAAGAAAGGGCAGCTTGAAGCAGACTGATAGTGTCATCAGAGACTGTGACAGACTTGCCGCCGCTGTGATTGATGTTCCAAATATCGGAATCCTCCAGTGTGGCGCTGAACATGTGCTCATATTCCCCGATCAAAGAAAAACATGCCTCAATATTCTGCATACAGGTATCATAAGAGGTGCGGCTTCCCGTATCGTAGAGCGTGATCGTGACCACGGTATCAAGATAGATGCCGGTTTTAGAGACAGGTTCAGATGTACGTGCACAGCCGGATAGCAGGATGGCGGATAATAAAGCAAATATTTTGATCCATACAAAAAAGGATCGATTCTGTTTTGGATTCATGTTTCTGAGCTCCCTCCTATGCTTTATAGTATATCCGCAACCGGAACATTTTTCAATTTGTCAAATCGCCCATAACATGATAACATAAATAAAGTATATAAGGGTTGGTGCGGTGACAGACTGCACGAAATAGACAATGATAACGATATACGGACATTAAACGTGTCCGGTTTAGGAAGGGATAAAAATATGAGATTACCCGGTGAGGAAGAATCCGGCGGTTCCGGACTTTCCGTATTCTATATGGCAATCGGTGTGACCGCGTTCGTGCTGATCTTATTGGTTTCGCTGTTTAAGAGCAACGACAAGCAGAGAAGCGGAAGCGATTATATCAAAGAAATGCAGCAACGTCAGGAGGAAGCCGCGGCACAAGAAGCTGCAACAGAGGAAGCCGCGCAGACAGAGGCGGCGGGCCGCAAGCTGCGGGCGGAGGATCTTGACTTCTGGGATATGTATCCGGTAGACGAAGAAGAAACTGGGCCTGAGAAACCGACAGAATCGAGTAAGCCGGTGAAATCCACTTTTGCAGATAAAGCGGAGAAAGAACGGCAGGAACAGCAGCAGAAGGAACAGGAGGTGCCAAACGACCCTTCCACGGACGGGAAACACACCTTAGTTACAACACCGGACGGTAAAGAGGAGTGGGTGCTGATCAGCCCGTATCTGACAAAGAACACTTATGATTTTACAAAGATGGAAGAGAAGGCCGGATTGAAACGCTATATGGAGAACGGAAGGAAGCTCTCCTATGTGGGTGTGGATATCTCCAAACAAACCGGAAACGTTAATTTTGCGGGACTCAAAGCGGCAGGTGTCGATTATGTGATGATTCGACTGGGCGGACGAGGATACAGCACCGGACAAATCACTCTGGACGAGAACTTTAAGGCAAATATAGAGGGCGCTATTGCGGCAGGACTGGATATCGGCGTTTACTTTTATTCTCAGGCAATTAATCAGGATGAAGCAATACAGGAAGCAAATATCGTGGTCCAAAATCTGGATCCCTACAAAGGAAATGTCAAATATCCGGTAGCGTTTGACATGGAGTTTGTGAGCAATGATGAGGCGAGAATAGACGGGTTGAGCAGAGAAGACCGCACTTCTGTGGCTATATCTTTTCTGGAAGGCGTGAAAGCGGCAGGTTATGTGCCGATGTTCTACGGAGATAAGGAATGGATGATCAAGGAAATCGATCTTGCGAAACTGCAGGATTATGACGTGTGGCTTGCGCAGGAAGAAGACATACCGGATTATCCGTATCAGTATGCGATGTGGCAGTACTCTACAAAAGGTGTGGTCAACGGTATAACGGGAGACGCGAACCTTAACATCTGTTTTATCGGTTATTCACAGCGGTAGTGTCTGATCCCCGCGGATATCTTAATAGAAGCATATAAGTCGGCGTAGGCGGCAGGAGACATCCCTTCCATGTAATTGGGGGTGTAGGTCTTGTCCACGCCGGCTTTTTTGAGTATGTCTGCCGCTTTGTTATAGGCGATTGCCGCTTCTGTCTCAGAGTCGTAGGTGCCTACGGTTATATTGCCCTTTACGTGTATTTTTACCTGATATCGGGTCTTACCGTCAATAGATATGGCGTTTACGCCGTTATATCGGTTGATGATCTCCAAGTTTTCATAGCGCATATCCTGGTTGTTTCCGTTACGGAAACGGTAATCTCTGCCCTCCACGGCATAATTCTTAATGCCGTAGCGGCTCATGATATTGATCTGCATGCCATAATCCGCCACGAAATAGTGGCCGCCCCGGCGGGAGATACGGCGGGTAGAGTAGTAGAACAAATCTTCCAGATCAAAGATAAAAAATTCCGAGAGTGAGAAATAGTAATAGAAAAATTTGGGACGAATATAGATTGGGGTAACAA
>CAMWXF010000361.1 GCA_947178115.1 uncultured Lachnospiraceae bacterium | reverse complement strand
CCTATTATATTATACGCTTCCGCGTGTGTCAATATTTTTTTGTATTGAGTTTTCCATTTCCATTGAGTTTTCCGACATTGCAACATTATGACGTATATGTCACAAAATCTGCTTCCGAATACTCGATCCCGATCAGGGTAAGTCCACAGGCAGGTGCGGTAGGACCCGCCGCCTGCCTGTCTCTTACTTCCAGAATACGCTGTACATCCTGCGGCGTAATATGCCCTCTGCCGACTTCCATCAAAGTTCCCGCTATGATTCGTACCATATTATAGAGGAACCCATATCCTGTCACACGGATCACGATCTCCCGATCCGCATACCGTTCTGCTTCGCCCGTCTCTTCCGCGGTACGTTCTTTTCCGCTGTATTCCGCCCACACTTCCAGAGACTCTATCTGTCTCACTGTAGTTTCCACCTGGGCTCCCACGGTACAAAAACTCTTGAAATCATGTGTTCCCACCAGATATTCTCCCGCTTGTCTCATTAAGTCAATATCCAGCGGAACATAGGTAAAATGGGCATACAGCCTTTTAACCGGCATGGGAAAAGGCGCGCAATAGATTCGATATTCATAGGTCTTACGGCTGACGCAGTGGCGCGGGTGAAAGTCCGACGGTACCGCCTCGGATCTGCGGACTCTGATATCCTCCGGAAGTCTTCTGTTGAGTGCATAAGCTATCTTGTCCGCCGGGATCGGACTATCCGTATCGAAGACAGCGACATTCCCCATGGCATGCACGCCGGAATCCGTACGGCTGGCGCCTATCACCTCTGTCCTTTCCCCCATAAGATCAGAAAGGCACCTATTCAAGATGCCTTCGATCGTCTCCCCATTCGGTTGTATCTGCCACCCACGATAGTTCGTCCCATCATAAGCGACGGTCAGCATAACTCTCTTCATATCTCTCCACTCACTCAACTCAAATGCGTCACAAATAAATCCGTATCACCACACACATCGCAAAGTACGCCGCCAGCACCCCATACGCAATCCGATCCCGGCCTGCATATTTCAGTGGTTTCATCTTCGTTCTGTTCTCCCCGCCCCGATAACATCTGGCTTCCATCGCCATCGCCAGATCATTCGCCCGGCGAAACGCCGAGATAAACAGCGGCACCAGCAGCGGTACCATGGCTTTCGCTTTTTTAATCAGATTGCCGCTCTCAAAATCCGCGCCTCTGGCGATCTGCGCTTTCATGATCTTATCGGTCTCTTCCAACAGGATCGGGATAAAACGCAGCGCGATTGACATCATCATCGCCACCTCATGTACCGGTACCCGGAACACTTTGAGAGGCTTCATCAACTTCTCCATGCCGTCTGTCAGGCTGTTGGGCGTAGTCGTCAGCGTCATCACCGAGGAACCGATGATCAGAAAAGACAGTCGTACGGCCATCATCACCGCCGTATGCAGCCCTTCTTTCGTGATTTTTAATTTCCACACTGACCAAAGAACCTCTCCCGGTGTCAGAAACAGATTGAATACGACCGTAATCAGCAGAATGAAAATAATGGCCTTCATGCCTTTGACCATATATCGAAAAGGTACATTGGACAATTTAATCATCACCGCCAGAAAAACAGCGGCCAATACATACCCCACCCAGTTCTTTACCACAAAAAGCGATATAATAAAACAAATAGTCGCTATCAGTTTCACTCTCGGGTCCAATTTATGTATGACGGAGTCCGTCTGATAATACTGGCCCAGTGTAATGTCTCGTAACATAACCTATTCCTTTCAAAAAAATATTTGCAGTATCTCCCGCGCCGCTTCCTCTATCGTCGTAGCATCGGTCGCAACCGGCATACCGCTCTTATGGAGTGCCTGCATAATATACGTCACCTGCGGCGCCGCAAGCCCAACTTCCTCCAATTCCCGATAGTGCTTAAACACTTCCTTCGGCACATCATCATACAGCACACTGCCCTGATTCATCACGATAATACGATCCACATACTTGGCCACGTCTTCCATGCTGTGAGACACCAAAATAACCGTGATGCCCGTTTCCTCTTTCAGCTTTGCAACCTGATCGAGAATCTCGTCTCTTCCCTTCGGGTCCAGTCCCGCCGTCGGCTCATCCAGCACGAGCACATCCGGTTTCATGGCAAGCACACCTGCAATCGCCACTCTGCGCTTCTGTCCGCCCGACAGATCAAAAGGCGACTGGTAGAAATATTCGTCCTCCAGCCCAACCTGCTTAAGCGCCGCATAAGCCCGAAGCTCCGCCTCTTTCTGCGTCAGCCCCAGATTCTTTGGCCCGAAACAAACGTCTTTGAAAACATCAATCTCAAACAGCTGGTGCTCCGGATACTGAAATACCAGTCCGACTTTGCTCCGCAGCTTCTTCTTATCATACCCTTCCGCATGGATATCCTCGCCGTTAAAATATATACTGCCGCCGGTAGGTTTGATCAACCCGTTCAAATGCTGTACAAGCGTAGACTTTCCGGACCCGGTATGCCCGATCAGACCGATAAACTGACCGTCGGGGATCACCAGATTCACATCGTTCAGTGCATGCACCGCGAGCGTCGTATCCTCACCGTATACATAATCTACATGATCTAATATAATCGACATCTT
>CAMWXF010000360.1 GCA_947178115.1 uncultured Lachnospiraceae bacterium | reverse complement strand
GTTGGCCTCTGTGGAACCTACAATCTTATACTCCAACTCCTCATTATATTCCATATCCAGAATCTTTACCTGGCAGCCGATGTTGATCTTGTCTAAATCCACTTCGTCCTCAACGACTACTTCCGCATTCTTAAGGATCTTCTCCAGTTCTTCGATCCTGGCCTCGATATCACGCTGTTCGTCCTTCGCCGCATCATACTCCGCGTTCTCCGACAGGTCGCCCTGCTCTCTCGCCTCTTTGATCTTCTGCGCAACTTCCTTACGCTTTACAACCTTCAGATCGTGCAGCTCGTCCTCATATTTTCTCAAGCCCTCATACGTTAAGATATTTTTTTTCTCCTGCATGGTAAATTTTCCTTCCTTTATATATTATTTCATATCCAATCCCCAGCGCAGATGGAAGTCAATATCTTAAGAGACCCCTTAAAAAGCGTCAGTGCTTAACGAGGTTTCTCACGAGTTTAGCACCTGTTACGCTTTTTACGGAGCGAAAGCGCGGTCTCGTAGATATTAACTTTCATCTGTGCGGACGTCTTAGACACATTATAAACAGTAATTCCATCTCTTTTTAACTTAACTATCATACCCACTTTTCACTATAGTGTCAAGGTATTTTAACGGCGAAATGTACGAAATCCAAGGCGTTTTTCGTCTAAGCAGCCGTTCCTTTTCCGTTTCGGACATCATATCAATATAAACCGCTTTACTCCCCGGCAATATTTTAGGATAGCGGAACCGCCCGCTGTAGTCTAAGATCATGCCGCCGCACCGCGGTTTTCCGCACTTAAGAACAGCTTCCTCACACAGATCGTCCGATTTCCCGCCGTAAGATGTCACATAGGGTTCCAACTGCGGTACAAGCCCATACTCATAGTAATACTCGTCCAGATGACTGCCCAGCTCCATCCAGATATCCGTCTCCGCAATCTCCTCGTAGAAGATCAAGAGTCTGTTGATTTTCGGCAGATAGGGCTGCAAAAGTTCTCTTGTCATCTGCATCTGCCCATCCGTATCCGCCGGCGCACCCAGGAGCACCGCCGCTTCCCCACACTCTCCGATCATCCCTGCCGCATACTGACGGACAAGCTGCGCCGCCACCATCTGCACGGTCTCCCTGCGCGGAAGGAAACGTCCCTCATAGGCCTCCGTCAGAAGAACAGCGATCTGCGGATGGAGCCATGTATCGGTCATACCTTCCACATGCCGCAGCACATTCTCCATTGCCTCTGCCAACATCTGCGGTTTCCACGGTCTTTTCTTATAATAAAAAGGAGATACGGCGCACCCCGCCACATCGAACTCATCCGCTTCCCCATAATACCGCAGAGTCAGCTTCTCCTCCCGGAACCGCCGCCTCATTGCCATAAAAAAATTATTCTGTTGTTCCCGCTGCTCCTGCATGGGATAATAATACACAATCTTCTCGCGCTCCATGCATTAATATATGCGCTTCACCATTCAGCCATGCAGAAATTAAAATATAATATTCCCGTGGGAGCTCGCTCACTAAGGGAATATTATATTTTAATTTCTATAGGGCGGAACGCCCGCAATGAATAACTTGCCGTCAACACAATTAACTTCTTCATAACCTTCAACACGGCAAGTTATGAATATGCATGGCTGAACTTCTTAAAACTCCTCCCCCACCAGCCGTCTTAACTCCTCGAAGCTTTCCACCATATTGACGCTCTGCCGCAGTCTGGCGGAATGCGGCATGCCGGCAGTATACCAGGACACATGCTTGCGCATCTCGCGTATTCCCGTATATTCCCCCTTGCATGCAAGCTGTAGCTGTGCATGCCGCAGGATCATCTCTTTTACTTCCTCCCTGTCCGGCGGCTCTACCTTCGTTCCGTCACGCAGATAAGCCTCCATCTGCCGAAACAGCCACGGATTACCGCGGGCGGCCCGCCCTACCATAACGCCGTCGCAGCCCGTCTCGCGAAGCATCCTTGCCGCATCGGCGCCGTTCGTCACATCACCGTTACCGATCACCGGAACAGACACACTCTCCTTCACCTTCGCCAGAATCTCCCAATCCGCTTCTCCGGCATAATACTGTTCTCTCGTCCTGCCGTGCACTGCCACCGCCGCCGCGCCCGCTTCTTCCGCGATCTTCGCGATCTCTACCGCATTGATATGTGCCTCGTCAAATCCTTTGCGAATCTTAACCGTTACCGGTTTATTGACTGATCTAGTCACAGCAGACACGATCTCGCCTACCAGTTTAGGATCTTTCATCAATGCCGATCCTTCCCCGTTATTTACCACCTTAGGCACGGGACATCCCATATTAATGTCCAGAATATCAAAAGGTCTGTCCTCAATCTGTTTTGCCATCTCACTCATGATCTTCGGATCCGACCCGAACAGCTGCAAGGATACGATTCCCTCCTGCGGATGAATTTCCAGCAGGCCCTCCGTATTTTTATTCTTATATAAAATAGCTTTGGCGCTGACCATCTCCATGCAGCACATACCTGCCCCCTGTTCACTGCACAGCAAACGAAAAGGCAGGTCTGTCACGCCTGCCATGGGAGCCAGTATGATGTTGTTCTTCAATGTAACACTGCCTATCGTCAGTTCGTGCAATAAGCTGTCCATTATCC
>CAMWXF010000359.1 GCA_947178115.1 uncultured Lachnospiraceae bacterium | reverse complement strand
GCCGCACCCTTCGCATACTGTTCCTTTACGTCATTGCGATAAAAATCAGACAGTGGTTCATATACTGTCACCGTATCCTCCTGAAGCTTCAAACCGTCATACAGATTGCGCACATAAGAAACGGTCACGTCGCCGCTTCCGCCGCCGCCCTTCACATAATCAAAGCTTCCTTTGCCAAAAAGAGCCACTCTGCTCCCGGCACGAAGCGGCAGAAGATTCTTATCGTTTTTTAACAATACCATACCTTCCTTTGCTGCTTCTTTTGACAGCGTGATATGCTCCTTTGATGCAGTTACGTGTTGCCCCTCTTTCAGAGGCAGATTCGGCTGATACTTCGCCCTTGCCCATCTCTCCATCTTATCCCTCTTTTCCGGCAGATTCTGCCTGATTATTCGTTACAATTTACTCCGTGCAACTTCTTTTCCGTTACTATACGCCAATGTTCGTTCTTCTAATCTATAACATTATTATAAGTACCGGCACCCTGTTAATCTATAATAAATATTGTTTAAAATATAGGTCAATCTTGATATTATGTATAGTATTCGATATAATTAAGCATAAATTATATGATTATTTTGACCTTAACAGGTATTTCCCCGGGAGGCGCCCATGCACTGTGAACATGAAACGATCCACGATGATGAACTGACTCAGGTATATTTTTCTTCCGTAGAGAATTCCGATATTCTCGTCCCGGCGCACTGGCATCAGCACCTCGAAATACTTTATCTGGCGAAAGGCAAAATGACCGCCTATATTAACGAGACCTCCTACGAGCTTCTGCCCTCCGATATTCTGATCGTCAATCCTCAGGATATTCACTACACTCACGCACTAGGAGACTGTCATTATTATCTGCTTCAGATTCCTTCCATCCATCTGGAGCGTATCAGCACGGACTGGAAGCTGCTTCACTTCTCCGAATATCTTCCGCATGATTCCTCGCCCGACTCACTGAATCTCCGGTTATGTGAAATCTTCCGGGAGTTTATCGATCTGGATCAAAACAGGGAAAAGGGATGGCATCTGCTGTTCTTTACACGGCTCTACTATTTTCTTTATCTTCTGTACACGAGGGGCTCCTCTCTTTTAAGCGTCCAAAATAAAAAGCGCACAGAGCGGGATTTTCTGCGCATTGAACAGAGTATGCAATATGTCCGCAAACACTATCGGGAACAAATATCCCTTAACCAGATCGCGGCGCAGCTTTGTGTCACTCCCGAATATTTCTGCCGCCTCTTTAAGAAATATACCGGACAGACTTTCTTCACTTACGTGTCACAGGTACGTCTTATGCGATTCTATCAGGAATTGATACAGACAGATGAGAGTATTACCTTTTTACTGGAAAAAAACGGAATAACAAATTATAAGCAATTCATGCGGATGTTCAAAGAAACCTACGGCACGACGCCGCATAAGCTGAGAATGAAACAGAAGAATCGCACCTGCTAAACTGCAAGTGCGATTCTGAATCAAGGTCATTCATCTTTATACGAATACGCTCAGTGATATGTCTTATGTCGAACTGCTAGTCTTCCTGTTTCAACAGCCTGTTGAGTTCATCCACCATTCCGTTGATCATATTGATCTGATCGGTCATCTCTGAGATATCATGCGCATTCACCTCCACCATACTGTTGATGGAATGGAACTGTGTGATCTCTTCTTTGATGTTCTCCGCGATCTCCTGATTGATAGACACAGTACTCTGGATGACCATAGCCTGCTTGTTGTGCGCCTCATCCATCGTATCGATTGCATTCGCCGACGCCCCTAACAGCTCTGTCATATCCTGCATTCCCGTGAATACATTCGTGAAGTATTCATTCTGTCTCTCGAGATTCCTCGAATTATCACGCACCTGCTCTGTGATCTCATCTACATTATGCTGTACGCTCTCTATGACTGTCTCTACCTCCTTCAGAGATTCATTAGTGCTGTTCGCCAGATTGCCGACTTCCTGAGCGACCACAGCAAATCCTCTGCCCGCTTCACCCGCTCTCGCCGCCTCAATCGACGCATTCAATGCAAGGAGATTAATGGAAGACGCTATTTCATTGATAAGATTAAGAGTCGTCCCGATCCGCTCCACCGCTGTCGCAAGCTTCTTCGCCACATCTGTCGTCGCAAGCATGGAGTCAGATACCTCTCCGTTAATTGCCTGCAGATCGGCAAGCTGTTTCTCATTCTCTCTGGACTTGTCCAGCAGCTCCTTTGACACCTTCTCAACCTTCTCTACATTGTCCGCCACGACATTCTTCCACTCATCGAGCTCATTGAGATTCGACATACTTTCCTCCGCCTTGCCGCCAAGCATATCGCTGCTCTCCAACAGCTGTTCGCTTGTCGCGGACAATTCCTCTACGGAAGCGCTCTCATTCTCCGCGATCTGTGAAAGCGCCGTTCCCGCGCTGAAAAGCTTCTCTGACAATGTCTGCACGGAATTAAGCACGTTCTGTACCTTCTCATTGTTGCGCTCCATCTCGTCCTTCTTGGCATTGACAAGAAAACGGCTTATCAGATAGATCAAAAGCACGGTCGTCGGCAGCGCTAAGGCTACACTGATGATACTGTCCAGCATATTTGTAATAAACATCGTATCCTTTTCCGGCAGGAATACATCC
>CAMWXF010000358.1 GCA_947178115.1 uncultured Lachnospiraceae bacterium | reverse complement strand
TTGGTTTCGCACAGGTAGGTCATGAGTCCGACTGGCGTGCAGCTAACACACAGAACTATCAGGATGCATTCTCAGAGGCTAACGGCTATGAATTATCTTTCGTAGATGCTGACAATGACAATGCGGTTCAGTTGGAAGCAGTTCGTAACTTCATCCAGCAGGAGATGGATTACATCTGTATCGCTCCGATCGAGACAGCAGGTTGGGACACAGTTCTTCAGGAAGCACAGGACGCAGGTATTCCGGTACTGATCGTTGACCGTTCCGTAGACGCTGATCCTTCTTTATACACCACACAGCTTGGCTGCGACATGGTTGCAGAAGGTGAGACAGCAGGTAACTGGTTAGGCGAGTACTTAGATGGCGCTGACGCTAAGATTCTTGTAATCGAAGGTTCCGTTGGTGCATCCGCAACACTCGGACGTACAGAAGGCTTCAACAATATCGCAGCACAGCACAGCGAGTGGGAGATTCTTGATTCTCAGTCCGGTGACTTCACACAGGCAGGCGGACAGGAAGTTATGGAGTCCTTTATCAAATCTTACAGCGATTTTAACGTAGTAGTTTGCCAGAACGATAACGAAGCATACGGCGCAATGGACGCAATGGATGCAGCAGGTATCACATACGGTGTAGACGGTGATGTTATCATTATCTCCTTCGACGCTACACATGACGGCTTACAGTACACACTGGACGGCAAGATCAACTGTAACGTAGAGTGTAACCCTCTGCAGGCTCAGTTCGCAGCAGACGTTATCCAGAAGTTAGAGGCAGGCCAGGCTGTAGACGCTCAGACAATCGTTAAGGATGAGGCTTTCGTAGCACCTGGTATCACATCTCAGTATGCAATAACCATGACACAGGAAGTACTTGACGGCCGTGCATACTAAGATTTATATCTGAACAGAATATTGAGAATAGAATAGGGAGAGAAATTATATTTCTCTCCCTTTTCCTTTTTTAAATTTAGTGTATAATTAGAAATATACATACTAATTGTCGGAAAATTCCAGAGGAATAAAGTGGAATCCACGACAGAAGAAGGTATTGAATAAGCAAGAATGGAGGATAAATATGGATAGCAATATTGCTTTGACAATGCGAGGTATCTGTATGACCTTCCCGGGGGTTAAGGCGCTTGACAATGTGGATTTCACCTTGAAAAAAGGCGAGATTCGTGCACTGATGGGTGAGAATGGTGCAGGAAAATCCACACTGATCAAATGTCTGACGGGGGTCAACAAGTTCGAAGCCGGCGAGATTCATGTAGACGGTATTGAGGGTCCGATCGTCAATAAAGACACGATGGATGCCCAACACAAGGGAATCTCGACAGTTTACCAGGAGGTAAATCTGTGTCCGAATCTTTCGGTGGCAGAGAATCTTTACATCGGACGCGAACCGCTTACGAAGATCGGTACGGTTAACCGCCGCAAGATGAATCAGATGGCGACGCAGTTGATGAAAGATTTGGATCTGGACATCGAAGTGACGAAGAATCTGGAAGAATATTCATTGGCGTTGCAGCAGATGATCGCGATTGCCCGTGCGGTGGATATGGAGAGCAAAGTTCTGATTCTTGACGAGCCTACTTCCTCTCTGGATGACAATGAGGTGGAGAAGCTGTTCGGTATGATGAAGAGACTGAGAGATCAGGGCGTCGGCATTATATTCGTAACACACTTCCTGGAACAGGTATATGCAGTCTGTGACGGCATCACCGTACTTCGTAACGGCACGCTGGTCGGCGAGTATACGGTGGAAGAACTTCCGAGAGTGAAGCTGGTAGCGGCGATGATGGGTAAGGATTTCGACGATCTTGCTTCCATTAAACCGGAAGGAACCATGGATTTCTCGAATGCTCCTCTTGAGATCGATGCGAAGGGCTTAAGCCATGCGGGAACAATCAAACCGTTTGATTTAGAGATACATAAGGGTGAAGTAGTGGGGCTTACCGGACTGTTGGGAAGCGGACGAAGCGAGCTGGCGCGCGCGATTTACGGTGCGGACAGGGCACAGACCGGTACACTCAAGGTTGCCGGACAGGAGGCGAAGGTGAAGAGCCCGATCGATGCCATGAATCTTGGTATGGGACTTCTTCCTGACGACAGAAAAGCGGAAGGTATCATCGGCGATCTGTCAGTGCGTGAGAACATTATTCTTGCCATGCAGGCTAAGGCAGGTATTTTTAAGAAGATACCTATGGCGAAGCAGATTGAGATCGCTGATAAGTACATAGAGATGCTGCAGATTAAGACGGCAAGCAAAGAGACGCTGATTAAGAGACTGTCGGGCGGTAACCAGCAGAAGGTTATTCTGGCGAGATGGCTTGCAACCAATCCGGATTTCCTGATTCTTGATGAGCCCACTCGTGGTATTGATATCGGAACAAAGACAGAGATTCAGAAACTGGTTATCAAACTCGCACAGGAAGGCAAGAGCCTGATCTTTATTTCATCCGAGATCGAAGAGATGCTGCGTACTTGTAACCGAATGGCTGTTCTTCGTGACGGCGCTAAGGTTGGAGAGATCGACGGCGATGACATGACACAGGAAGGCGTAATGCACGCGATTGCAGGAGGTGCGGCACATGAGTAATATAAAGAAAATAACAAAAATGCAGTTGTTCCTGCCTATATTCAGTATGATTTTAGTAATGC
>CAMWXF010000357.1 GCA_947178115.1 uncultured Lachnospiraceae bacterium | reverse complement strand
ATGGAAATTGATTTTTTAGGTGGATAGTGTTATTATTTTAACGATGGGGTTCCAAAGTGGAACTAGAGTTCGGGTGATATGATGCCGATGGGCGTGTATCAGATAATATAACGAGAAAATAAAGGAGTGGAATGGTGAGATGAGCAAGAGTTTTGATGATCTGTTATCTAAGGTATCCGAGTGTAGTATCAAGAAAGTTGCAGTTGCGGTTGCACAGGACAGCGCTGTGCTGGAAGCGGTAGTTGCGGCGAAAGAGCGTAATATTGCGGAGGCAATTTTGGTCGGCGATGAGGATAAGATCAAGGAGGTAGCCGCTGCAGATAATGTTGATATCAGTGGTTTTGAGATCATTGACGAGAAGGATAACTATACGGCGGCTCTGAAAGCGGTAGAGCTGGTACATCAGGGTAAGGCAGACATGTACATGAAAGGTCTGATCGACACGAAATCGTTCTTAAAGAGTGTGTTAGATAAAGAAGTGGGATTAAGAACCGGTAAGGCATTGTCCCATGTGTGCGTATTCGAGGTGGAAGGAATCGATCATCTTCTGTTCCTGACAGACGTTGCATTTATGACATATCCAACGCTGGAAGATAAAGTGCATATTATCGAGAACACCGTGGATGTCTGCCATGCATGCGGCATTTCTAATCCTAAGGTAGCGCCTCTTGCGGCAGTAGAGGTTGTAAATCCTAAGATGCCTGTTACCGTTGAGGCGGAAGAACTCACCAAGATGTGCGAGGAAGGCAAGATTACGGGATGTGTTGTAGACGGACCGCTCTCTTTAGACCTTGCGATCGATCCCGAGGCGGCTAAGCATAAGGGCGCAGAGGGTAGAAAGATCGTGGGCGATGCCGATGTGCTTCTGTTCCCCGATATCCATGCCGGCAATCTGGTATACAAGTGTCTGGTACATACGGCAAAAGTTAAGAACGGCAATATCCTGACGGGCACTAAGGCTCCTGTTATTCTGACATCCCGTTCCGATGACTTCGAGACAAAAGTAAATTCTCTGGCGCTCGGCGCAGTTATGGCAGGCGCAATGGCTAAGATGAATTAGTATGAAACGTACAACGTTGTAGTAATCAAGCGGCAGCTAATGTATAATCACATTATGATTTGAACAGGAGGTCAAACAGTATGGCAGTAAAAAGCTTAATCATTAATCCGGGTTCCACATCTACCAAGATCGGTGTGTTTGAGGATGAAACTCTACTCTTTGAGGAGACTTTAAGACACTCAACGGAAGAGATTGCACAGTATGCATCCATCGTGGATCAGAAGGATTTCCGTAAGGAAATTATTGTAAATCTCTTAAAAGAGAAAAATTTTGATATTAATTCTTTAAACATGGTCGTAGGACGCGGCGGTATGCTGAAACCTATTCCGGGCGGCACATACGCAGTCAGCGATGATCTGTTGGAGGATCTGAAAATCGGAAAGCAGGGACAGCACGCTTCCAATTTAGGCGGTATTCTGGCAAAAGAGATCGGTGATTCGATTGGCGTGCCTTCTTATATTGTAGACCCTGTCGTAGTGGACGAGTTAGATGCGATTTCCCGCTATTCAGGCGTGCCGGAGCTTCCGAGGACGAGCGTGTTCCATGCACTGAACCAGAAAGCGGTAGCGAAGCGTTATGCTAAGGAGCAGGGTAAAGATTATGCTTCTTTGAATCTGGTGGTAGTACATATGGGCGGCGGCGTATCTGTAGGTGCACACAAACAGGGTAAGGTAGTGGATGTATTCAATGCTTTGGATGGTGACGGTGCATTCTCTCCTGAGAGAGCAGGCGCGGTACCCAGCGGCGCATTGATCAAGATGTGCTTCTCCGGACAGTACACAGAGAAAGAAGTATATAAGAAGATCTGCGGTAACGGTGGATTCAATGCTTATTGCAATACCAACGATATGCGCGACGTAGATAAGATGGTCGAGGCGGGTGATGCCAAGGCGAAAGAAGTACGAGATGCTTTCATCAGACAGGTAGCTAAAGACATCGGTTCCATGGCATGTGTGCTTGAAGGTAAAGTGGATCAGATCATCGTGACCGGCGGTATCGCTTATGATAAGGCTGTCGTAGAGGGTCTTAAGGCACAGGCAGGCTGGATCGCACCGATGACGATCTATCCGGGCGAGGATGAACTGCTTGCACTTGTACAGGGCGGTCTGCGTGTATTAAATGGCGAAGAGCAGGCTATGGTATATTAATCATGCGGGATACATAGCCTCTTTATTCTATAGGAAATTCCTACGTACATGCACGAGTTCGCGAAGCGAATCTCGCAATCGAGCGTAGCTCGATTTTTTAAGAGAATGATATACATATATGAAACGTCCGGCAGAGGGTTGTACCTTGCCGGACGTTTCTATGGAAAAAATATATGAAGCTGTGTTACGCATAGGCACTGGAAAGGGATGCTCTAGTTTCCCGCACTTTCATACACATGCGTTCCTCTGTGAAATACGGCATAGGCGATGCACCAGAATACAACCGCGATCACGCATTCGATTCCGATCATGCCGGCTGAAACGTCATTCTTTAAGAAAAAGCTGGCAGGCAGATAAGCAACAAACGCAAAAGGAATCACCCATGTGATCAGGAAACGGACGCCCTTCGCGTAAATCTCCGTCGGGTATTTGGCAAAATCCGCCATCTCATATGCCG
>CAMWXF010000356.1 GCA_947178115.1 uncultured Lachnospiraceae bacterium | reverse complement strand
AGCCCTCAGGATCGTCTGCACAGCCTTCGTCATGCTTCAGACGCGAACGACGGCAGGAACAGGGACTCGCCGCATACTTGCCCTCATACTTCGATAACCAGTAGGAAATATGCTCCAGATCAATCGACTCGCTCTCCATCTCGATCGCCTTTTCCACCGGAATGACATGCATACCGATGCCGTTTCCTCCCTCGCCCACAAAAGGAGTAACTTTTTCAAGAGGCAGTCTCGTCATGCGCTCGAAGAACAACGTGACCTCCGGATGCTCCTCGATCACTCTACTGTTCATATTGAAAAACTCTGCCGAACCGGGAACAAACATCGGAAGAATATACTGTTTCTCATGCTTCGGATTCTCCCAGTTGTACTCTAAAATTCCTTTCACGGACATTTGCTGAAGCTTAGGTTCCAGCTCCTTCTCCGGAATTCCCGTAAGCTTTGCAATCTCTGGCAGTGTCTTGGGTTTTCTGACGCCGAGCTTTAATGCAAGCTCTGCCTCCTCATCAGTCAATAAACCTGCCAGTCCCCAATACTCCGGATCATCCTGAGTGATCTTCTTGATTCCCAGTTTCTGCGGTATCCTGTCCGTTATCATCTTGCCCAGCTTGACGATGCTTTCACGGGTAGGTTCGCTGTGATCCGCTTTGTGCTCCGGATAAACATAGTCCGGATACAGTTCTTTGTCCAGTTTTCTCTCCATACCTTCCTCCCTTGTATTTTCTAAATTAGAATTGCCGCCCATTCCGTCTAAGCAAATCCCTTTTCTTTAATCTATTGCCGTAACGGTTGTGCCATTCCAATAGTTTCACATAACATTACTGTTACTTGTATTTATTATGCTCGTTCAAATGCTTTACCGCTATTATTTATTCCACTTCCCGACTTCTTCCGCTAACCACTCAGCCCATTCCGCTATGCCTTCCCCTGTCTTGGCACAGATCGGGATGATCTTCGCCTGCGGATTCCGCATATGTATGTATTCCTTACACTTTTCCATATCAAAATCAAAATAAGGTAATACATCGATCTTATTGATCAGCACCACATCGCAGATTGAAAACATCAGCGGATATTTCAGCGGCTTATCCTCACCCTCCGGCACAGACAAAATCATGGCATTCTTTGATGCGCCTGTGTCAAATTCCGCGGGGCACACCAGATTCCCCACATTTTCAAGAATCGCCAGCTCAATGCCCTCCGTCTCAAGCCCGTCCAGTCCCTGTCTGGTCATCTCCGCATCCAGATGGCACATACCGCCCGTGTGAAGCTGTATGACCTTCGCGCCGGATTCCGATATCGTCCTTGCATCCACATCCGAGTCAATGTCCGCTTCCATGACACCGATCTTCAACTTGTCCTTCAACATCTCGATGGTCCGCATCAGAGTCGTGGTCTTGCCTGAGCCCGGTGACGACATCAGATTTAACAGAAACACCCCTTTTTCTTTCAATTCCTGTCGAAGCTGTTCTGCCTGCTTATCGTTGTCGGCAAAAACGCTCTGTTTAATTTCCAAAATTCGCACTTCTTTCATGTAATACTCCATTCTTCTGCCTTAGGCATTCTCCCAGACATGACTTAGTAATTATACGGAGAATGCACGCTTTTTGCATTCTCCTAAGCATGACTTAGTTATACTTGGACACCGTATTTTGGTGTCCTAGTATAACTTCATGCTTTATTATACTATAGAACATGCGAACGGTTCAATCAGTTTCTCACAGCTTTGTTGTATACAAAATGTGGTAATTGTAGTAACACCATCTATCTGTGCTGTCGCCGTGCAGCAGGTGTGTGGAATGTTTAGAGCTGTCTTGTCACCTGTCTTGTCTTTCTTTCATAAATATCTTTTCTAATGCGACGGTTTGGTGTAGAATGTTTGTAATTAACAACCACACCTTCATGAAATCGGGATGAAGAATGAAAACCAACGGAGGAAACACGATGGACAGACAAAACCTGACCTTGCTCACCGATCTGTACGAATTGACAATGATGCAGGGATATTTCAGAAACAAAGATCAGAATGAAACCGTTATATTCGATGCTTTCTACAGAAGCAATCCCTGTGACGGCGGCTTCGCCATAGCGGCGGGATTAGAGCAGGTGATCCAATATATCAAAGAACTGCATTTTGAACCGGAAGATATCGAATATCTGGCAAGCCTCGGCATTTTCGGCAAGGATTTCCTCGACTATCTGAAAGATTTCAAGTTCACCGGAGATATCTACGCCATTCCGGAAGGAACCGTAGTCTTTCCGCGGGAACCGCTTGTGAAGGTCATCGCACCGATCATGCAGGCACAGCTTGTGGAAACCGCGATTTTGAATATTATCAACCACCAGAGTCTGATTGCAACGAAGGCTGCCAGAGTCTGCTATGCCGCCCACGGCGACGGCATCATGGAGTTCGGTCTTCGCCGCGCCCAGGGACCGGATGCCGGCATTTACGGCGCGAGAGCTGCCATGATCGGCGGCTGTGTCGGCACTTCCAATGTTCTGTGCGGACAACTTTTCGATGTACCCGTAAAGGGCACCCACGCCCACAGCTGGATCATGAGCTTCCCCGATGAATATACGGCATTCAAAACCTACGCGGATATGTATCCTTCCGCATGTATCCTGCTGGTAGACACTTACGACACATTAAAATCCGGTGTGCCCAACGCGATCCGCGTCTTTACCGA
>CAMWXF010000355.1 GCA_947178115.1 uncultured Lachnospiraceae bacterium | reverse complement strand
TCCGATCACCTTTCTAAGTAGATTATATACTAGAGCTGCTTGATTTTCAAGTAGCTCTTTTTATTGAATTGCGTGAACTTTTACTGCCAGTTACTTTTCAAGAATCAATCAGAAATTCTGTTCAATGTAAAGTCATCCACAGTTCCCCAGCTCTTAGCATTACACTTCATGCGTACACCGATTGTAAGCGTTCCGTCAGTAACCTTTATTCCGGAAATCGTAGGCGTCTTCCAGTCCGTCCACGTAGTTACCATGAAGGGATCTGTCTGCTCTTGCCCGTCTACGATCGCATACAACTCCATTTCGCAATCATCCGACACATCGCCGCCTTGAGCGTAAGCCATAAGTTGATAGGTACCGGGCTCTAAGCCCGTAATTTCCTGCTCGATCGAGAAGTCCATCTCGGAATCTTCTGACCAGAAGTGGAACGCGATCTCTCCTGTATAAGCATCATCCGCCTTCTGCTGGAAATCTGTCGGGTTATCTTCCCCTTCATAGGTCACCTTCCACATAGATGTGTCGGCATCCTCGAAGCTCGGATTCAGCACATAATTAAGCATTACGACTTCGATGTAGGCTGTCACGGTCGTGCCGTCCTCCAGCTTACCTGTCACCTCGTATTCCCCGCCCTCGCTCGTGTCGATGGCTGCAAGCTGTGTCTCATCCCATGCAACAGGCTCCTGCTTGTTCGCCGAACGATCATTGTAAAAAACATCGATTGCCTCAGGAAGCTTTATCTCGCCGCCCACATCACATGTTACATTAACATCCGGAACAGAATCCACTGCCAAAGGTGCAGTCGAACCATATTTCAAATACTTAAATACATTTAAGGACGGCAACGGGTGTCCTTCAAAGTCAAACATCGCCTGATTATCCCACGAACAGCCGCCGTAATACAGACCTGCGTCATCCGGATCGTAATCCGCCGCATAGCTGCTGGCCCAACCGCTTCCGTATTTTTCCCATATGGGAGAATTATCCACGGTCGCCTTACCTACCGGAATCCATACACCTTCCCAGTAGAAAATACCGAGTACATTTGCCTCATTTGCCGCTTCGCAGATATCACGTATCATAGAAGCCTGACTCTGCACGGTAGCTGCATAGCCCTCAACCGCACCGTCAATGCCGTCAAAGCTGTTCGCCGTGCCATCACCGTCTTCTGTGGTGTAGGCATAGGAAGTCTCTGCGACTACAACCTTTTTGCCGTATTCCTCCTGAATGTGTCTGGCAACCGACTGCATATTTTCATTCGTCCCATCCCAGAAAGGATAATATGATAAACCGATAATATCGTAATCAACGCCCGTATGCTCAAGATTAGAAACAAGCCCGTCTATCTGCCCGTTATCCTCAATATTCGTGTAGTGAACAAGGATCTGAATATCTTTACCGTAAGCTTGCGCCATCTCACGAACCGCGCGGCTTCCCGAACTCAAAAGAGTCGAAATATTGGGAAGGAATGATTCACCGGCCATAGCGTTATTAATTTCATTACCGATCTGCACCATGCCTACATCTACACCTGCATCCAGAATCTGTGTCAGACTGTCTTTCGTAAATTCATAGAGTGCGTCGCTTTTCTCCTCGACGCTCATACCTTCCCACGCCTTAGGCGCATGCTGCCTCTTCGGATCAGCCCAGAAATCGGAATAATGGAAGTCGATACACACCTTCATTCCATACTTGGTTGCGCGCCTTCCAAGCTCGATCGCGGTAGGAACATCATTATTACCGCCACCGTATCCGTTTCCGTTCTCGTCATAGGGATCATTCCATACACGAATACGGATATAATTAACGCCGGACTGCGCCAGTGTCATGAAGACATCCTGTTCTTCACCGTCATAGTTGTAATACTTTACACCACTGTTCTCCTCAACGAGTACTGAAGAAGCGTCCATGCCGCGAATAAAATCATCGGAAATATCCGCGATTGGCCTTACATAAATCTCCGACTCTTCGGGACCGTCCGGCAACGGAAATGAGGTCACCTCGATCTCGGCCGTTTCCTTAGGCTCCTGCGCTTCTTCTGTCTCCCCCGCACCTTGTGTCTCCTGCGCTTCTTCTGTTTCCGTGACAGATGCCGCACTATCGGCATTATCCGCACCGCAGCCCGCTAACGTGGTAGCGCTGAGACTGACACTGAGACAGAGCGCCAGTAATTTCATGTAACGTCGTTTCATAATACATATCCTCCCATTCTTCTTATTATTTTTATAAAAAAGAGCAAGCCCGTTTGTGAGATTTACTTTGCAATCTCAATATATATCAAAAATTTTTCTATATCAATATACATTGTTAAAAGATACTATATAGATCACCATTATTGACTGTCAGCGTAGGCACTCATAGCCTTGGTAAACTGTAGACAGTTCTCCTTCACCAGCCTTGCCGCACCCAGTATATAATGATCCGGCAGCAGATCAGCTCCCACCTCCGGCTCCCAGAAGAAGATACCGAGTCCTTGTCCGTCGGAGACTGTCTTAATCGCACGCACCGCACTTACAAGAAGCTGATAAGTCTCCTCCTCTTCATTTTCCGGCCCGCCAATCTCAGTTATCATCAGGGGGCTGTGATACTTTTGCGAAAGCCTTGTCATATCATCATGCAGCTTGCGTTCATCATGTTTCATGCGCACCCAATACGGATAATAAGAAAACCCCATAATATCCGTCTGTCCGCCAAGGGCAAAAAATGTGTCAAAGAA
>CAMWXF010000354.1 GCA_947178115.1 uncultured Lachnospiraceae bacterium | reverse complement strand
CCTTTTCCCTGACAAGCGGTGCCATGCAGGCGGCGCAGGAGTATACGATGCGGGAAGTGGGCGGACGGTTTCATGCAGGACTTAAGGCGGCGACAGAGGAGCAGTATGAGAAAGTAACCGCAGACCCTATGGTCATACAAAGTTGTTACAATATTTTCATCAGCAGCGCCGACAACATCGTGAAACGGCAGGCGGAACTGCGCTATACGCCGGATGAGAGCAGTCTGTGGGACATGTTTATCACGTTGGAAGAAGGGCATATGCCGGAGGCAGTAAACGAGATCATTGTGGACACCTTTGTGCTGGATGAGCTTGGGCTTCCTCATTCGACGGGGGTAGAGATACCGCTGCAGTTCTCCTTTATGGATGAGACGATAGAGGAGGAATTCGTTGTGTGCGGATGGTATCAGGGCGATGCCATCGCACACGCCAGTGAGCTTTTCTTATCGGAAAGTCGTTGGATGGAGTTAAAGGGTTCCCGGACAGATGAAGATTTCATCAGATGGTCGGAGGAACATCCGGAGGATCGGGGCGTAGGACTGCGTGCGGTTAATCTTTTTTTCGACAACGATACTAATTTGGAAGAAAAGGTGCGGACCGTTATTCGAAATGCCGGATATGAGCCGGCAACTGAGCTGGATTACGGCGTAAACTGGGCGTATATGAGCAGCCGTGTAGAGTCTGTAGACCCTTTAACGTTTTCGATCCTGCTGGGAGCTGTTTTGATCATCCTGATCAGCGGATACCTGATCATCTATAATATTTTCCAGATATCCGTAATCAGCGATATCAGATTTTACGGCCTGCTTAAGACCATCGGAACGACAAAGCGGCAGATACGACGGCTGGTACGCCGACAGGCGGTTATGCTTTCCGCAATCGGTATTCCCGTCGGTCTGCTGGTCGGGTATGGTGTGGGCGGGATTGCGCTCCCCTTTATGCTGCAAATCAATGACTATCAGGGAATGCAGGTGTCATTGCAGTTTAATCCGTGGATATTCGTATACGGTGCCGCGTTTTCTGCGCTGACAGTGTTCTTAAGCAGCAGAAAACCTGGAAAGATTGCAGGAAGCGTCTCTCCCATTGAAGCGGTCAAATATACGGAGACGGTCGGAAATCTTTCCTTAAGAAAAAGGAAACGGCACAGAAGGAGAAAGCGCGGCAGCGACTTTTCCGCATTTGCTATGGCAATATCCAATTTCGGCAGGAACAGACGCACGACAGTCGTTGTCATAACGGCGATATCTCTGAGTATTATTCTTCTGGCAATCATTATGACGGCTGTGGGCAGTTTTCGGCTCGACCAATATATAGAGCAGAGGGTAGCGGGAGATTTTCTGTTAGCCAACAGCAGCGTTACCGGGGCGGGCATAGGGAACAGCGATATTCATATAGAACCGGAGTTTCTTGCTTATGCGGACGCGCAGGACGGTATCAAGAGCAGGCAGGAAATATGGGTGCAGTACGGAATCTATCTTCAGATCGACGATCAGGCAAGGGAGCAGCTACAGAACTTGAATGCTCAGGGCCGGCTCAGAAGCGATGAATATTCAGCGGAGGCGCTTGAGAGGATGCTTCGGGGAGAAAAATCGTTCCAAGGTTATTTCTATGGATACAGTGAAGAGCTTCTCTCTAGATTGACGGTTCTGGACGGTGCGCTGGATATTGACAAATTTGTAACAGGTGATTATGTTCTGCTGACGCAGATAAATGGAAATGAAACGATCCCGCCGGAGGAACATGTCTATCATCCGGGGGATATGGTAACGCTGGAAATGGTTACGGAGGATTCTAATGCCATTGAGATTACGGATCAGCACGGAGAGATGACAGACATTGTATATGAAAATCTGTCAGAAAAAGAGTATGAGGTCATGGCGATCGTTGAGATTCCTTACAGTATGGGTCTGAACAGACACACCGCAAACGGCTGTGATGTTGTAATGCCGTTGACGGAGATCGTACCGGACGGAGACCGGTCAGGTGAGACGGAATACGGCAGCTGGGGGCATTGCTTTGCGGTATCTTATCAGGTAGAAGAAGAGAAACAGGAGGCATTCGAGGCGGTAGTCAAAGCATATACGGAGCAGAACACACAGATGGGATATATAACGAAGGACTCCTTACAGCAGGAATTTGAAGGCATGGTAACGATTGTGGCGACGATCGGTATTGTCCTTGCCGCAGTGATCGCCTTGATTGGAATATTGAATTTTGTTAATGCAATAATAACGGGTATTATTTCGAGGAGACGAGAGTTTGCCATGCTGCAGAGTATCGGCATGACCGGCGACCAGCTTAGGAAGACGCTTATATGCGAAGGAATCAGCTATATTGCGATTGCAGGCGCGATCAGTTTTATTCTGGGAAGCCTGTTGTCATGGTTGATTTTAAGAGCACTGAACAATGTCATCCTGTTCTTCGAGTATCGATTCCGGATTCTGCCCTTTGTGGTTATGCTGCCGATTCTCATGCTGGTGGCGGCGTTTACGCCGTCGATGGCATACAAGAGCCTCAGTAAGAAGAGTATTGTGGAGAGGCTGCACGAGGGAGAGTAAGGTTATTCGATTTCGCCGAAGAGGAGGGAGAATTTACAACTAGGATACAACTTAGCCGAAAATATGACACAACACCCGAATAGGATGAAAATATCCTGTTCGGGTGTTGTTGCGGTTTGGAAAGTCTGTCATAAATATGGCAGGCGGCCGGTATGATGAAAACGGCAGAGGAATAAACTGTAATAATTCTGCC
>CAMWXF010000353.1 GCA_947178115.1 uncultured Lachnospiraceae bacterium | reverse complement strand
GGCAGGGATGTCAACCATATCAAAAACGTGCTTCGCATGAAGATCGGGGAAGAGATCGCGGTCAGCAACGGAATCGACAGCAGGGAATATCGTTGCGGAATCGAGGAATATACGGAGGACGAAGTGATCTGCACGCTTCGTTTTATCAAGGAGGACGGCGTGGAACTGCCGTCTAAAATATATCTTTTTCAGGGACTGCCTAAGGCGGATAAGATGGAGCTGGTGATTCAGAAAGCGGTGGAGCTGGGGGTGTATGAGGTGATTCCTGTGGCGGCAAAACGCTGTGTGGTAAAGCTGGATGATAAAAAGGCGGCAGCGAAGATAGGCAGGTGGCAGAGCATCGCGGAGGCGGCGGCGAAGCAGAGTAAACGCAGTGTGATTCCTACTGTACACGATGTCATGAGCATGGGGGAAGCGATTGCATATGCGAAAGATATGGATGTCCGTCTGATTCCTTACGAGCTGGCGGAGGATATGGGTCATACGAAGGCTCTGATCGAGGCAGTCTCTGCAGGCAGCAGTATTGCGGTGTTCATCGGACCCGAGGGAGGATTTGAGGAGAGCGAGGTGCAGGCGGCAGTCTCTGCCGGTATAGAGCCGATTACGCTGGGTAGACGCATTCTTCGCACGGAGACGGCAGGAATGACAGTGCTGTCATGGCTGATGTATCAATTGGAATCTTAGCATCATATTATAAGGTATGAAGCAGCGCTCCGTTTTATGATATGATTTTCAGAGTGGAACGAAAAATTTTGTTCCCTAACGATAAGCTAAGAAAGGAATGACAAACATGGAAGCATATTTAGACAATTCTGCGACAACCGTCTGTTTTGAGGAAGTCGCACATCTTATGCATAAGATCATGTGTGAGGATTACGGGAATCCTTCCAGTATGCACCACAAAGGAGTAGAAGCAGAGAAATACTTAAGAGATGCGACAAAGACACTGGCGGATCTGCTGAAAGCAGATGAGAAAGAGATCCTGTTTACCTCCGGCGGTACGGAATCCGATAATATTGCGCTGATCGGTACGGCGATGGCAAATCATAGAAGAGGAAGACATCTGATCACGACCAGGATCGAACATCCGGCAGTACTGCAGACGATGGCGTATCTGGAAAATCAGGGATTTCAGGTGACATATCTGCCTGTAGATCATGAGGGAAAAATATCGTTAGAAGATTTGGGGCGTGCGATCAGACCGGACACGATCCTTGTATCGATCATGCATACAAACAATGAGATCGGGAGCGTGCAGCCTATTGCAGAAGCGGGAGAATTGATCAAGCGCATGAATCCGCAGACACTTTTCCACGTGGATGCGGTACAGGGGTTCGGTAAGTTTCGCATTTATCCGGCGAAGGCACATGTGGATATGTTGTCCGTGAGCGGACACAAGATTCACGGCCCGAAGGGCGTCGGCTTCCTTTATATCAGAAAAGGAGCCAGGGTCAATCCGATCATATACGGCGGCGGCCAGCAGAAGGGAATGCGCTCGGGAACAGAGAATGTTCCGGGAATCGCAGGCCTGGCCAAAGCGGCGGAAATGGTCTATCAGAATCTGGATCAGGATATGGATAGAATGTACGGGCTGCGGGATATGTTGATAGAGGGAATAAGTGATATAGAAGATGTGAGAGTCAACGGCTGCCCGGGCAGAGAGGGCGCAGCGCATATCGTGAGCCTGTCGGTGCGGGGTGTGCGGAGCGAAGTGCTGCTTCACGCGCTGGAGGAGAGAGATATCTATGTGTCTGCCGGAAGTGCCTGCTCTTCCAACAAACCGCAGACGTCGGCGACGCTTAAGGCGATCGGTGTGGAACGGGAACTGCTGGATTCCACGATACGTTTCAGCTTTTCTGTCTTTACAACTGCAGAGGAAATCCAGTATACTATACAGGCATTGCATGAATTGATTCCGGCGCTCAGGCGATATTCCAGAAGATAAGCCCGTGCAGGAATCACTTGGCGATATCATGGGAGGAAGTACTATGTTTACGGCTTTTTTGATAAAATATGCGGAGATCGGTGTGAAGGGTAAGAACCGTTACCTGTTTGAAAATGCACTGGTACAGCAGATTAAGTACGCTTTAAAGAAATGTGACGGCGAGTTTGCCGTACGCAAGACGGATGGACGCATCTATGTAGATGCGGTTTCCGAATTTGACTATGACGAGACGGTTGCAGCATTACAGAAAGTGTTCGGCATATCCGGAATCTGCCCGATGATCTATGTGGAAGATGAGGGATTTGAGAAGCTGGGTGAAACGGTGGTTGAATATATCGGTCATGTGTATCCCGACAGGAATAAGACTTTTAAGGTGGTGGCGAGGCGTGCCAGAAAGAATTATCCGCTTAATTCTATGGAGATGAATGTGGAGCTGGGCGGCATGATTCTCGATGCCTATCCGGAGATGCGCGTGGATGTGCATAAGCCTGACATTATGCTGAATGTGGAGGTTCGTGACAAAATCTATATTTATTCGGAAATTGTTCCCGGACCGGGAGGTATGCCGGTGGGCACGGGCGGCAAAGCCATGCTGCTTTTGTCCGGCGGTATTGATTCGCCGGTGGCAGGCTGGATGATCGCCAAGCGCGGTGTCAAGATCGATGCTGTATATTTTCATGCGCCGCCGTATACGAGCGAGCGGGCGAAGCAGAAGGTGGTGGATCTGGCGGCCAAGGTGGCGGCTTATACGGGGCCGATCTATCTGCACGTGATTAATTTTACGGATATTCAGTTATATATCTATGATAA
>CAMWXF010000352.1 GCA_947178115.1 uncultured Lachnospiraceae bacterium | reverse complement strand
ATCACGACAAACTTGCCTCAATGATCGTAGTCTACTCCATGCAGGTAAACGTTCACGACACGATCATGGATATGGGCGGCATAACCGGCGTCGCCACATATCCCGAGTATACCGGACGCGGTCTGATCCACTCACTGATGCAGCACGCTCTAGATTACATACACGATCAGGAGATGCTGATTTCTTTCCTCTATCCTTACTCTATTCCCTTCTACCGCAAGATGGGCTGGGAAATCGTATCCGACAAGCTTTCTTTTACCGTCAAAGATACGCAGCTTCCGAAAGCCATCCCCGTAGACGGCATGGTGGAACGTGTCAGTCTGGACTCCGAAGATTACCACAATGTACATTCCTATTTCGCCCTGCAAAGACACGGCGCGCTGATTCGCGACGCACTGGCATGGGAAGAATACTGGCGCTGGGATAATGAAGATATCATCGCCGCTGTCTACTACAGCAAGGAACATAAGCCGTTAGGATATGTGGTCTACTATATCGCAAATGAGATTTTCCACATTAAAGAAATGGTCTACCTAAACATTGAAGCTAACCATGGTCTATGGAACTATATCAGCGCACATTTTTCCATGATCACACAAGTTCAAGGAGACAACTATTCCGGTGAGACGATGGCCTATCTGTTCGAGGACAGTGAGATTACCGAGACGATTTCTCCGTACATCATGGCGCGCATTATAGATGTCAAAGAGTTTCTTACGGGATACCCTTTTCAGATACAGCCGGAAGATTTCAAGCTGCATTTCCGAGTGCACGATGAAATGGCGCCTTGGAACGATGGCGATTACATGGTCTCATGGCACGACGGCAAAACTATCTGTGAGCAGGTGGAAGACAACCAGTCGATCAACGTGGTGGAGCTGTCGGTCAACACGCTGACCACCATGCTGATGGGATACAAGAGACCGTCTTATCTCTATGAGCACGAAAAGATCCAGACCGAATACTACATGCTCACATGGCTGGAGCGTATTATACCTGTAGAGAAGGCATATTTTTCGGATTATTTTTAAAAAATCGAGCAAACTCGTTCATGAACATAGGATTTCCTTTAACATAAAAATTATAAAAAGTGCTTCCGGATCGCTTCACCCTCTTCGGCTACATTCGTCTCGCGGATAATCTTGCGGATAAACAAAATATTGCCGGGAGACATGCTTAACTCATCCATACCGATGGAAAGGAACCATTTGCTTAACTCCGGATCTGCTCCCAGTTCCCCACAGATACCGCACCAGATATTCTCCTTATGTGCATTCTCCACCGTCATCGCAATCATGCGCAGTACAGCCTGATGATGCGCATCATAGAACTCATCCAGCTGATCGTTCTGACGGTCGATTGCCAGCGTATACTGTGTCAGATCATTCGTTCCGATACTAAAGAAATCCACTTCCTTCGCCAGCTGATCGCTGATCAGAACCGCCGCCGGCGTCTCAATCATAATCCCCTGTTCCGGCTCCCCGAAAGGAATTCCGTCCGCCGTTAATTCTTCCCTGACTTCCGCAACAATCTGCTTGATTCTTCTGATCTCCTCCAGTGATGTGATCATCGGATACATAATGGCAATCTTACCGAATGCGCTTGCACGAAATAACGCCCGAAGCTGTGTCTTAAAGATTTCCGGCCTGGTGAGACAGATCCGGATCGCCCGACAGCCCATAGCCGGATTCTCTTCCCCCGGCATCTCAAAATAATCTACCTGTTTATCCGCACCGATATCCAATGTACGTATAATGACTCTCTTACCCGCCATCGTCTCCGCCACGGCACGGTATACTTTAAGCTGCTCTTCCTCAGTAGGATAATGATCACTCTCCAGATAAAGAAACTCACTGCGGAACAGCCCGATTCCTTCTGCATCATTTTCAAGTACCAACGCGAGATCCTTGTAATTGCCTATATTGGCATACAGCATCACTTTGCGGCCATCCTGAGTAACCGTCTCTTTTCCTTTCAGTGTCTGCAAAAGCTGTTTCTTAGTCTGTAATGCCTCATACTTCTCCTGCAGCCCGGCAAGCGTCTCCTCATCCGGCTCCACATAGATCTGCCCGGTATCCCCATCCACTACAGCTAATTTACCATTCATGGAAGCCTCCAGCGGAAGCGGCGTTCCGATCAACGCCGGTATCCCCATCGTCCTTGCAAGAATCGCCGTATGCGAATTGGTGGAACCATGTACCGTCACAAATGACAGAACCTTGGATTTATCCATCTGAACCGTCTCACTGGGCGCCAGATCTTCCGCTACAATGATTACAGGTTCATCCGTCTCCATACTGTCGGACTCCTGCCCCGCCAGAATCAATATGATTCTCTCGGAGATATCCTTGACATCCGCCACTCTTCCCCGCATATAATCATCATCCATCGCTGCAAACATATTAGCAAAATTATCGCCGGTCATTGCTACGGCGTACTCTGCATTGATCTCCTGTGACCGTATCATATTCTCAACCGACTCAATATAATCGTTATCCCGAAGCATCATCTGATGGATTTCAAAAATTGCTGCATTAGCTGCACCGACAGACGCTGTCGCTTTCTTATAAAGCTCTCCTAATTGCTTAATTGCCGCGTTTTTTGCCGCTCGGAAGCGCTCTACCTCTTTTTTCGCGTCCTCTACACGCTCACGCTTAACCTGCAGATTTTTCTTGTTATAAATATACAATTTTCCGATTGCAATACCGCCGAATACACTTTTGCCATTATAAACTTCCATTTCTCAACACCCTCTACC
>CAMWXF010000351.1 GCA_947178115.1 uncultured Lachnospiraceae bacterium | reverse complement strand
GGCGACAACAGCAAGATCGGAGCAGGCAGCGTGGTATTAGAGGAAGTACCACCCAACTCCACGGTAGTTGGCGTGCCGGGACGGGTGGTGAAGCGCAATAACAGGTTGCTGCCACAGGAAGAATTGGATCAGATCAACCTGCCCGATCCTGTCAGAGAGGATATTGCGGGTCTGCAGCGCGCCAATGCGGAGCTGACGAACCGGCTGATCGATCTGGAACGGGAAATCAGAAGACATGAAGTTGCACTAAGTCTGCAAAATACGCAGACTAAGAGCAACTAAGTCATGTCTGGAAGAATGCCGCTTGCAGCGAGCATTCTTCTGGGCTGGCTGTCGAGTAGAAATGTAAGAGAGAAATGGCGGAGAAATAATTGATGAAATAACGATAAAGAAATGATAAAGAGGAGTGTACATTATGAAAGTTTTTAACACACTGTCGAGACAGAAGGAAGAGTTCGTACCGCTGCAGGAGGGGAAGGTCAGTATGTATGTCTGCGGGCCTACGGTGTATAATCTGATCCATATTGGAAACGCCAGGCCGATGATTGTGTTTGACACTGCCAGACGGTATATGGAACACAAGGGGTATGCGGTTAATTACGTCTCCAATTTTACCGATGTGGATGATAAGATTATTAAGAAGGCAAATGAGGAAGGGGTGGATCCTTCCGTGATCTCAGAGCGCTATATCGCCGAGTGCCGGAAGGACATGAAAGCACTTAATGTAAAGGAGGCGACCACACATCCGAAGGCGACGGAGGAGATCGACGGCATGATCGAGATGATTCAGACTCTGATCGATAAGGGGCATGCTTATGTGGCGGAGGACGGCACGGTATATTATAAGACGAGAAGCTTTAAAGAATACGGCAAACTTTCGCATAAGAATCTGGATGATCTTCGAAGCGGCGGCCGTGCTCTGCTGGTGTCCGGAGAGGATCAGAAGCAGGACCCGCTTGATTTCGTGCTGTGGAAGCCGAAGAAAGAGGGGGAGCCTTATTGGGAGTCGCCCTGGTGCGAGGGACGTCCGGGCTGGCATATCGAGTGCTCCGTTATGAGTAAAAAATATCTCGGTGAGGAGATCGACATCCATGCGGGCGGTGAAGACCTGATTTTTCCCCATCATGAGAATGAGATCGCCCAGTCTGAGGCAGCCAACGGCAAGGAGTTCGCCAAGTACTGGCTGCACAACGGCTTTTTGAATATCGACAATAAGAAAATGTCCAAGTCTGCGGGAAATTTCTTTACGGTCAGAGATATCAGTGAGAAATATGACCTGCAGGTACTGCGTTTCTTTATGCTTTCAGCACATTACCGGAGTCCACTTAACTTCAGCGCGGATCTGATGGAGGCAGCTAAGAACGGACTGGATCGTATCGTAACCAGCGTGAGCAATCTGAATTTCCTTATGGAAAAAGCGGCGGATGTGCCCATGACCGGGGAGGAGCAGCAGCTATTCAAAGAAGCGGAAACGTATATCACGAAGTTTGATGAGGCAATGGACGACGATTTCAATACGGCGGATGCTGTCTCGGCTATTTTCGAATTGGTAAAATTCGCAAATACCAACGTGAATGAACAATCGGGTAAAGCATTTATACAGGCAGTGAAGGATGAGATCGTAATGTTGTCCGATATCTGCGGTCTGATCGTGGAGAAAAAGGCGGAGATCTTAGATGCACAGATCGAAGCACTCATACAGGAGAGACAGGAAGCCAGAAAAGCGAAGAATTTTGCCAGAGCGGATGAGATCCGGGATACTTTGGCAGCGCAGGGCATTATTCTGGAAGATACACGAGAGGGTGTCAAATGGAAGAGAGCATAACGATCTTAGAGGCGATCAAGAGGGATTTCGGCTGCGGTGAGATCGACATCCGTACCTATTCGCCGTTGACATTAGCGTATATCGGAGACGCGATCTATGATCTGGTGATACGGACTATCGTGGTGGAACGGGGCAACCGCTCCGCCAATAACCTTCACAAGAAAACGGTGACCTATGTAAACGCCCGGGTGCAGGCGAGGATGATCGATGCGTTGGAAGAGGAATTGACAGAGGAGGAAGCGGCGGTCTATCATCGCGGCCGCAATGCCAAGTCTTATACGGCGGCAAAAAATGCTTCTATTATAGAATACCGCAAGGCGACGGGATTGGAGGCGCTCTGCGGCTATCTGTATCTGCAGGGTCAGCAGGAGAGGATGCTGTATCTGATCCGTGAGGCCATTGCGAGATTAGATATGACGATATAGAAATAACGAAGGGAACATATTAATGGAACATACAGAATTTACGATCGAGGGCAGAAATGCCGTAATCGAGGCGTTTCGTGCAGGAAGAACAATAGACAAGCTGTTTGTGCAGGACGGCTGTCAGGATGGGCCGATCCTGACCATTAAGCGAGAGGCGGCTAAGTGCGGTAGCCTGATCAAGTACGTCTCCAGGGAGCGGCTGGATCAGATGTCCGAGACAGGCAGACATCAGGGCGTTATCGCATATGCGGCAGCTTATGCCTATGCAGAGGTAGAGGATATCCTGAAGCGGGCGAGAGATAAGGACGAAGCTCCGTTTATCTTTCTGTTGGATAATATCGAAGATCCGCACAATCTGGGAGCGATCATCCGTACTGCGAATCTGGCGGGAGCGCATGGTGTCATTATTCCGAAGAACCGGGCGGTTGGGTTGACGGCAACGGTAGCGAAGGCATCTGCGGGAGCAATCAATTACACGCCTGTAGCGAAGGTGACGAATCTGGGGCAGA
>CAMWXF010000350.1 GCA_947178115.1 uncultured Lachnospiraceae bacterium | reverse complement strand
GGCACACAGTGTAGCGTTAGTAAAACCGGATGGAAAGCCATATCTGACGGTGACCTTTGACGCGCCACTGTTCGGGATCTGGTCACCGCCGAAGAAGAATGCCCCTTTTATCTGCATTGAGCCATGGTACGGCAGATGTGACAAAGCGGGTTATTCGGGAGAGTGGAAAGACCGCGAATGGATGCAGGTTCTTAACGCGGAAGAGACATTTGCGGCAGATTACAGAGTGACAATAGGATAACGATCGTAATTAAAAGGCTGCATGGGATGGAATGAAAGGATGTCGGATACGACAGACGGCAGGAGAAAGGCAGGAGAAAATATGGCACCGATAGTACAGTGCATGGGGCTGACGAAGACATATGGCGGCAAAATCGCGCTCAATCAGATTTATTTGAATCTGGAGCGGGGCAGGATCATCGGGCTTTTGGGACCAAACGGAAGCGGAAAGACTACACTGATTAAGATCATGAACGGGTTGTTACAGCCGACGGCGGGCGAGATCCTGATCAACGGACAAAGACCGGGTGTGGAGACAAAATACAGGATTTCCTATCTGCCGGAGCGTACCTATCTGCATCCGGGGATGAAGGTTATGGAGATGGTGCAGTATTTTCAGGATTTCTATCCGGATTTTCGGGTGGACAGAGCCTATGACATGCTGGCACGTCTGCAGATCCAGCCTTATGAGCGGCTTAAGAATCTGTCTAAAGGAACGAAAGAAAAGGTACAGCTGATTCTGGTGATGAGCAGGGATGCCGATCTGTATGTACTGGATGAGCCCATTGCCGGTGTGGACCCGGCTTCCAGAGATTATATTTTACATACCATCGTTCATAATTATAACAGAAATGCGACCATACTCCTGTCTACCCATTTGATTTCCGATGTGGAGAATATTTTGGATGAGGTAGTGTTTATACGATATGGCAGCATCATATTGCAGGCGGGCGCCGAGCAGATCAGACGCAATGAGGGTAAGTCGGTAGACCGTTTCTTCCGGGAGGTGTTCGCATGTTAGGAAAATTAATGAAATATGAGTGGCAGTCTACTTGGAAACTTTTGGTGCCCATGAATCTGCTGATTGTGGTAATGACAATATTTGCCTGCGTTACAGTGCGAATAGATATTTTTGAGACCGACAATGCAGGGGTTATTTTCAGTGGGATTATGATTATTTTGACGTATATTGCCAGCATGTTCGTGGTGATGGTGGGGACGGCAATTTATCTGATCTACCGCTTCTATACGTCCACCTATGGGGATCAGGGATATCTGCTACACACGCTTCCCGTGGACAAGCACCATATCATCATCGCGAAGGTCATTGTCAGTGCGGCATGGGTATTGCTCAGCTCCTTTCTGATGTACACTTCGGTGGTGTTTCTGATTGCCAGTGAAGGAGATTTGTTTGATGGGTTTTTTAACGGTATCGAATCGATGATAGAGCAGGTGGGCAGCGCCAGAATCAGTTTTTTCACCGTAGTGATGACCTTAATTGCGTATACAGTAGGGGTGTTTGCGCGGGTTTTGAAAGTGACGGCGTGTATTTCACTGGGACAGCTCTCCTCGAATCATAAGCTGCTGACGGCTTTTGCATTTTATATCGGGGTCTATTTCGCGCAGCAGATCGTGAACGCCTTCTATTATGCGTTTCTGGGTTATATTAACAAGAATCTCATGTCGGAATATTACGGCGGATCGTGGGAGTATACGCTGATTGTCGGGCTGATATGCAGCGTGATATTTTATCTGGTCACATGGCATATTATGGATAAAAAATTAAACTTGGATTAAATTAAAACTCTATTAATTCTGTGGCGTGTTTCTTGACATATTCTCGAAAATGGAAGAGAATAATAAGGTCGAAAAGGAAACTGTTGACGGGAAAGGCTGGTGTGTTGTTGTGACGAAAATTGACATAGTGTCGGGGTTTCTTGGCGCGGGTAAGACGACGCTAATTAAGAAACTGTTAAAAGAGGCTCTTGCGGATACGAAAGTTGTACTGATCGAGAATGAGTTCGGTGAGATCGGTATAGACGGCGGATTTCTGAAAGAGGCGGGGATTGAGATTAAGGAGATGAACTCCGGCTGTATCTGTTGTTCGCTTGTGGGTGACTTCGGCGCTTCGCTTCGGGAGGTGCTGGATACTTATACACCGGAGCGCGTATTGATCGAGCCTTCGGGTGTGGGCAAGTTGTCCGATGTGATGAAGGCAGTGCAGGATGCAATGGCGGACAGAGACGTGGAGCTCAACAGTGCCGTTGCGGTTGTGGATGCCTGCAAATGCAAGATGTACATCAAGAATTTCGGTGAGTTCTTCATTAACCAGATTGAGCACGCCGGAACGATCATTCTCAGCCGGACAGATAAGCTGAGTGAAGAAAAGCTGACTGCCTGCGTGGAGATGATTCGGGAGCATAATGCGAAAGCGACGATCATCACGACACCGTGGGATTCTCTGGAAGGTAAAGATATCCTGGAAACGATCGAGGGTGCAAAAGATCTCGAGGCGGAGCTTATGCAGGAAGTAATGGCACATCATGAGGAGCACGACCACGGTCCGGACTGTACGTGCGGATGTCACGATCATGATCATCATCACGGTCATGCGCACGAGCACCATCACGACCACGAACACGGCGAACATGACCATCATCACGACCATGACGAACATGAGCACCATCACGACCACCATGACCAAGAGCAACAGCACCATCACCAAGAGCAAGAGCACCATCAACATCAACATGATCAAGAGCAACAAAA
>CAMWXF010000349.1 GCA_947178115.1 uncultured Lachnospiraceae bacterium | reverse complement strand
TTATCAAAAATATTCTGGCGGCAGTTCCGAACAGAAATGATGTAGCGCCGGAATCCCCCGCCAGCGCCGAAGACCATGCCGTCGATCCCGTCGATCCGGTCAATGCCGCGTACATGAAGAACAGAAAACAACTCCGTGCGATGGGAAGCGAATTTGAGCAGACCATGAAGGACGCTTCCATCACCAGCGGCGACGGCTTGAAGCTGAGCGCCAAATACCGGGTACAGGAAGCGCAGAACCACCGCTGGATCATTTCCATTCACGGTTATAAAGACAGCCATCACTTTATGCTGCCCTACAGTATGGTCTTTTATCGGAAAGGATACAATGTTCTGCTGCCCGACAACAGGGCGCACGGCGTAAGCGAAGGCAATTACATAGGGATGGGCTGGCTCGACAAGGAAGATATCTCCTTATGGATTGAATGGATCGTCGAACAGGACCCTGAAGCGAAAATTATTCTGCACGGTGTCTCCATGGGCGGCGCAACCGTCATGATGACCGCAGGCAAGAACCTTGATCATGTGGTCGGCTACATAGAAGACTGCGGCTACACCAGTGTCTGGGATATCTTCGCCAGTGTCATGAAACGGGATTACCATCTGCCCGCTTTCCCGATCCTCCATACCTGCCGTCTGATCAGCAAGCGCAGATTAGGCTACGATTATGTCGAGGCATCTGCTCTCACACAAATCAAGAAGTGCGACAAGCCGATGCTCTTTATCCACGGAGAAGCGGATGACTTCGTACCTACCGCCATGGGACATCAGGTATACGAGGCATTCCCCGGCAAGAAAGACCTCTACATTGCCAAAAATGCAGGGCATGCAAATGCAATGGACTTTGATCCTCCAACCTACTTCGCCAAAGTATTTGAGTTTATAGACAATAACATCAGTTTCGATTAATTCACCGTAGAAAAGAGGAATATCCCAATGTCACCGGAAAACAAAGCAAAACACAGCCGGGAAAACATCCGCATTACCTTCAACATGGCATGGCCTTCCATCGTGGAATCCTTCTTCGTGGCATTTGCGGGGTTAGTGGACTCTTTGATGGTCAGTTCCTTAGGCTCCTACGCGGTTGCCGCCGTGGGGCTCACGACACAGCCCAAGTTCATCGGGCTGTCCCTGTTTTTCGCCCTGAATGTGGCAATCTCAGCTCTGATTGCCAGAAGACGCGGGGAAGAGAAGCCTGAAGAGGCCAACCGCATCTTAAGCACCGCCGTCGTTTTCATCATTGCGGCAGCGGTTCTGTTAAGTATTCTTTTCGTAGTCCTGGCAAGTCCGATCATTCACTTGTGCGGTTCCACACCGGAAACCCATGACAGCGCAGTGGCGTATTTCAAGATTATCATGGGCGGTATGATCTTTAACTGTATCCAGATGGGAATTAACTCAGCACAGAGAGGCGCTGGCAATACAAAGATCACCATGCGCACCAACGTGACCTCCAACACGGTCAATATTATTTTCAATTATCTGCTGATTAACGGGCATTTCGGTTTCCCTGCCCTCGGAATCCACGGTGCGGCTCTCGCTACGGTCTTAGGCACCGTAGTTGCGTGTATCATGAGCGTCCTCTCTATCTTAAACCCTGACGGATTTATCAGCCTGCCATATATTATGAAAAATCGGATTTATCCCGCTATGAAAAGTTTTATCAATCTGATCAAAGTGGGATACAGCGTTTTCTTCGAACAGATTCTGATGAGGATCGGCTTCATGATGACGGCGATTATGGCCGCAAATCAGGGCACGGATGCCATGGCGGCACATCAAGTCGGTATGAATATCATGGGATTATCCTTCTCCTTCGGGGATGGTCTGCAGGCCGCGGCAGTAGCGCTGATCGGACGCAGCCTCGGTGCCGGGGACGAAAACCTTGCCAAAGAGTATGGCAGTATATGCAGAATGTTCGGCGGTATTATTTCAGTATGCCTTGCCGTGATCTACTTCTTCGGCGCCGGACCGCTTATGAGGCTTTTCTTTGAGGAAGAACATATTGTTGCCATCGGAATTAATATTATGCGCGTCATTATCTTCGTAGTGGCATTCCAGATCAGTCAGGTGGTGTACATGGGCTGTCTGCGCGGCGCGGGAGATACGTTCTACACCGCGGTGGCCTCCACAATCAGCGTTACCTTTATCCGTACCGCCGGTTCCTATCTGGGCGGATATGTATTCGGACTCGGTATCGTCGGTATCTGGCTGGGCGTGCTGGCGGATCAGGTTTCGCGGTTTGTGTTTGCTTCGACGCGGTTTAAGAAGGGGAAGTGGACGCAGATTAAGATATAAAACAAAGCAATTTCCTTTAACGGATTCGAGTGTCAAAAGGTGCTTATGAAAGGTGGAGAGGGGAGATTGCGCAAAATGTTCCCGAAGCTGTCCAGCTCCGTCATTTGGATTTTCTAAAATATTCCGGTGACGTTGTGGGACGGGACGCAACCGCCCGACATTCGCCATCCGGGCTCAGGTCGGGCTTTTCAGAACATCCATGTTCTGAAATTGCTGGGTACTGGACGGAATATTAAGAAAATCTCATATGACTCCGCACGACAGCTACGGGAACATTTTGTGCAATCTGCTATCTTAGTTTATGAAGAGCACCTTTTGACACTCGAATCCTATTTCAAAAATCTCGTGAACTCGAAATATGCCGTGGAATTACATAAGGAGAGCTTATCATGATTAATCGTCTGCTCAGTATCATTTACATTTTAATGAATAAGGGAACCGTAACTGCAAAGGAACTGGCGGAGCGGTTTGAGGTGT
>CAMWXF010000348.1 GCA_947178115.1 uncultured Lachnospiraceae bacterium | reverse complement strand
ATAACGCTCCGCCAGGAATTTTGTCCTGATATATTCATTTGCAATTCTCTGGCCTATATACAGCTCATGTTCACAAAGATCCCTGTCTACGCCTGGCTTATCACCCATTCCTTCTCCTGCAACGGAGACTGTCGATATCTGAATCAGTCTCCTGTCCAGTTCACTGCACAGTGCAATCAGATTTTTGACACCGTCTACATTAATCTTCTGAAGAGTATCATCTGATGAGAAATGCTTTACGCATGCTGCGCAGTTGATCAGGGTCTTAAAAGGATATTCCTTTAAGCTGTTAAGTGACTTCGGGTCTGTGATATCTCCGTCAATGCAGATAATCCGCTTCCCGAAAAGCTCCTCGCAAGGGTCATCAAAATAATACATCAGCATGTTCATCAGCCGTTTTTCAGAGGAAGGATATTTCCCTTTCCTTACCAGCGCATATACCGTTCCCTCATAAGAATCCAAAAATGCCTTCAGCACATGGATTCCAAGGAAGCCCGTAGCGCCGGTTAACAGGATATCACCCACTTCTTCTTTCTTTACTAGATCTGCGTTCTTTGCTCTGTTGGGAAGCAGAATGCGGTCGACCTTGTTATAATTGTGGGAAGATATTTCATCTTTTTCCACCGTTTCCTCTACCGAGTCCTCACACACTCCTGCTGCAAGCTGTCTTACCGTAGGGTATTTGAAAATGTCGGCATACACTACAGGAAGCTTTTTCGACATACAAAGCACCGCTATCTTGGACGCTGTCAGTGAAGTGCCTCCCAGTTCAAAGAAATTATCGTTGATTCCGACTTTCTCCATTCCCAACGCTTTTTCAAATATTTCACAAAGCTGTTCCTGTATCGAATTGACCGGAGGTTCATATCCCTCTCTTTCCGTCTTCACGTCAGGCTCAGGCAGTGCGCGTTTATCGATTTTTCCGCCCGGTGTAATAGGCATGCTGTCAAGATGCACATAGAAGGCGGGCAGCATATATTCCGGCAGAAGCGGCTTTAAGAATTCCTGCCAGGTCTGCGTATCCGGCGCTGCACCTGTATAATATGCCACGATATACTTGTTTCCGCTCTTTTCCATGACCGTGACCGCAGCTTCCACGATTCCCTCATAGGACAGGACCGCGCCTTCAATTTCACTCAATTCTACCCTGTATCCCCGGATCTTTACCTGAGAATCGATTCTTCCGATATATTCGATATTTCCGTCACCCTTCATGCGCACCATATCGCCGGTATGATACATTCTTGCATCATCCGCACAGGTTCTGAACGGATTATCAACAAAGGAGGCCGCTGTCTTTTCCGGCAGGTTATGATACCCTCTTGCAATCTGTCTGCCCGCAAGACATAGTTCTCCGGGTACACCCACCGGCACACGGTTTAACTTCTCATCCACAATATAGCTGCGCACATTCGTCTGCGACCTTCCTATCGGAATGTTCTTATATTCCTTATCCACCACAAACTCTGTGGATGATACCGTATTCTCGGTAGGACCGTAACCATTGATCATGGTGTAGCTGCGGTTATAATAGCGCTTAAATTTCTCACCGCCCAGAGTCACGAACCGCAGATCACAGGGATCTGTCAATATCTCTGCCACAAGCTCACCCATCTGGGTAGGGAATGTTCCCAAGGTGATTTTTTCTTTTTTGATGGCATCTGCTACCTGAAGTGCATCTTTCCGGATAGCTTCCGGGAAAATATACAATAGGGCTCCAACCGTAAGAGGCGCAAACAAATCATGGACTGACGCATCAAAACAGAAACTTGCAAATTCCGCCCAAACATCCTCGGGAGTGGTTTTCAGGGAGTTGTTCGTGTACATGATCAGATTGACCAGATTTCGCTGTTCAATCATAACCCCTTTGGGTTTTCCTGTGGAACCGGAGGTATAGATCATATAGGCAAGATTCTCCGGCTTAGGAGCTGTAAGCTCTGTGGTCAGCTGATAACCTTCACCTTCTTTAGTCATATCGTCCATCCACAAAATATTTCCCTTGTAAAACTCTGTCAAGTCTGCATATTCTTTTACCGCCAGAAGGTTATCCGCACCGGAATCACTGAGCATATATTCCAGTCTGTCTCTGGGATATTCCGGGTCTAAGGGCACATATGCCCCGCCTGCCTTCATGACGCCCACATATCCTATCACAAACTCTCTCGTTCTTCCTGAGAGGATTCCCGTTACCTTTTCCGGACCGAATCCGTTTTCTGTTAACTTTGCTGCCACATAGTCAGACATCTGATCCAGTTCACGATAAGTAATCGTTCCCTTCTCATCACGTACCGCTCCTCTGTCAGGGTACTGTGCCGCTGCCTGCTTAAACAGATCCACAAAGGTCTTTCCGGTATAAGCAGGGTCGTTCTTCATTTCTTTTTCTTCTTCAAACAAAAGCTGTATCTCTTCCGCCGTCTTTCCCTGAACAAGTCCCTGCGCCGCTATGGAAAAGTTCTCTAAAATGTAATCGATAGATTCCGATTCAAACAGATCTTTTCTGTATTCCAGCTCATATACGAACTTACCGTCCTCTATGCTGATGGCAAGGGAAACCGGGGCTTTTGCCGCATTTAATTGAAGAGGGATCTCCTCCGCCTTCTCCTGCCCGATGGAATCAAATGCGAAATTATCTCCCTGATAAACCAGCATGGCATCGGGCTGGATCTTACAGCGTCTGCTGATTTCGGAAAACGGATAAATATCATGATCCATGGCATTCATAAGCTGATCCTGCAGCTCACTGAAATAGCTCTCTGCATCATCTTTAAGCTTACAGCGTACC
>CAMWXF010000347.1 GCA_947178115.1 uncultured Lachnospiraceae bacterium | reverse complement strand
GTTAATATAATCCACTAATACAATACCGTTATTGACAATAATACCCGAAAGCATAACGAAACCGATCAATGCAATAACGCTTACTTCGCTGTCGCTTATAAACAACCCCATGAATCCTCCGGTAAATGCAAGCGGAATCGTAAACATGATGATAAACGGTGACAACAGGGACTGGAACTGTGCTACCATAATCAGGTACATAAAGATCAACGCAAGTATTAACATTAAATATACCTGCTCCATCGCATCCGTGATCGTCTCATTTTCGCCGCTCATGGTATAGCTGTAGCCACTTGGCATCTCATAATCCTTAAGTGCCTCTTCCACATCATCCGATACAAAGCCTACATTATAACCGTCCGCGATAGCCGCCGTCACACCGATATATCTGGTCTGCTCAATTCTGTTGACAGACTTAGGTGCCTGTGTACTCTCAAAAGTAGCTATGTCGGATAACTTTATCTTTTCTTTGTTCCCATCCTGCTTCGTACGGTCAATTTCCAGACTCTTCACCAGTTCTCTCGTAAGCTCAATATCTTTTGCATGTTTTACATATACGCTGTACTCTTCGATCTCTGTCTCTAGTGTCGTGGCACTGGCAGCATCCGCCAGTTTCACCTGTATCTGCTGAAATACCTGTGCGACGGTAAGTCCGTGCTCTATCGCCTTATCCCGGTCGATCAGGATTCGAAGTTCCCCTGTGGATTCCTCCAGACCGTCCGATACCTCGGTCGTACCTTCCACCCCTTCTATAATTGCAGCAATATCTTTGGCAATTTCCTGTAACGTATCCAGTTCACGCCCTTTCACCTGCACGGTAATGCCGCTTCCGCCAAGCGCGCTCATATCCATCGTCGATGTCTCAATATCGACTTCCGCCTGATTTGCCTCCAGAATATCCGCAATATTTGTCTCGATCTCTCTGGCAATTTCTACATTATCTTTTTCTTTATCTTCACTTAATGATATATAGACAGATGTCTCATTTGTGGAAGAATTACCTCCGCCTGACAGCATTCCCAGAGACGAGCTGCTTGCCATCGCTCCGACATCCACCACTTCATCCATCTGCATCAGTCTATCAACCACCGTATCCGTTACTTCCGCCGTCTTGCTAAGCGGCGTATCCTTCGGCAAAGTCAACGTCATGGTGATCTGTGTACTGTCCATATCCGGCATAAAAGCAATTCCTTTAGAGAAAGATGCGGCCGCACTGCCGACTAACAATGCCAGAACCAGCACAAGCACTACCGGCTTAAAGCGCAGTGACAGCTCCAACATCTTGCCGTAAACATTCATTAAACCACCAAAGATTCTGCTCTCCTTCTGCGGTTTCGTCTTGGAAAGCATACCTGCCGCCATAGCCGGCACAACAGTCATCGCAATCAACAGACTGGCAAACAGGGAATAGGCAATCGTAAGCCCCATATCTACAAACAACTGTCTTGTAATACCTTCCGTAAAGACGATCGGCAGAAATACGCAGACTGTCGTCAGCGTGGAAGCCATGATCGCTCCCGCCACTTCTCCCGCACCGCTTATGGCAGCTTCCTTCGCGGAATATCCTTCGCTTCGCAATCTGAAAATATTCTCGATCACCACGATGGAATTATCCACCAGCATTCCGACACCGAGAGCCAGACCCGATAAAGAAATAACATTCAGCGTAACGCCACTGAAATACATGCAAACGATCGCCGTAACAATACTGATCGGAATAGAACATGCAACAACCGCAGTCGGCCGCCAGTCCTTCAGAAACAGAATCAGAATCAAAACGGCAAGAATCGCTCCGAACAGCACATTGTTAATAATGGAGTCCATAACAAGGTCTATGTAAATTCCCTGATCCATCAGGGTAATCAGAATCAGATGTTCATTTTCCTCTTTTAACTCTTCGAACTTATCCAGAATTTTGTCGGAAACATCGCCCGTCGAGTAACCAGTCTGCTTCTGTATCGTGATCATGATACCGGGCGCACCGTTTACATTCGCGTATATTTCCTCCGAATTGTTCGTCATAAATACATCCGCCACATCTCCCAGCGTAATGACATCCACATTATCCATTTCTGGATTCAAAAGGGGCATTTTCTTCAGTTCTTCTATATCCTGTGGCTTATCGCCCACTCTGACCAGATAGTCGATTCCTTCCTCTGTAACGTATCCCGCCGGCATGGAAAAATTCTGCGCTGCCAAAAGGGATTTTACGGTATCCACCGTAAGAATATCGTTCATATCGGCCTGCGCATATGCATTTTCTCTCGCTTCTTCCAGTTCCTCTTCTCCGTCCAGAATCTGCTGCAGTGCATCTTTTAACTGTTCCGCCGAATCATTTAACTGTTCTTCTCCATCCTTAATCTGTTCCCATGCGGAATCGATCTGTTCACGTCCGGCCTCCAGCTGCTCCTCTCCGGCCTCCAGCTGCTTCTCACTTGCCTCCAACTGGGTTTCGGCTGCGTTTAGCTGCATCTCGCCAACGGTGATCGTAGTCTGGGCATTGGCAAACTCGATCGCCGCTGTCAGATTGCCCGCATAGAGCTGTTCCAACGCCTTATCTAAGGATTCAATATTGCTCTCAATGGTGGCAAGCTGGGACTGCATCGCGGAAACGGCGGCAGTCTGCATCTGCACCGTTGTTTCCAGTTCAGCCTTCTGACTCTCCAGCGCAGCATAGCCTTCCTCGCCGCCCATAGCCTCCAGTGCGGACTCCAGCGCAGCGTTCATGGAGTCCTTAGCCACATTAAGTGCAGCTTTCACCATGCCGACTGTCATGTTGCTGACATCCCTCTGAAGAAG
>CAMWXF010000346.1 GCA_947178115.1 uncultured Lachnospiraceae bacterium | reverse complement strand
TCGCTTTATATCTGGGCCGTTCTGGCAGGGTTAGGGATACAGAACTGTATTTTCGGCGAAAAAGCGAAGATTGTGCAGGCGGTGATCGAAAACATCAATGCCTCGGCCGATCAGGGAGAAGAGAGCGGACGAACAGAGGATGCCGGGAAGGATGAAATGACGATAGACGGCTGCAAACTGGAGGCAGAGGTGAAGCCGCCGCGCTACATAGAGAATCCTTTGCCCCTTCCGAAGAAACATGTAAAGAGAGAAATGGATTATCAGTATGCTGTCGAGGAGAAAGATATGAAATACGATGTAAATGTCCCGGATCATGACGACTTTGATATTTCATAAAATCTGTCAGACAGAATATTTTTAGAACAAAATTCGATGCATAAATCATCACGAATAACGCAAACTAAGGGAGAATCACGTGAAATAACAACGTCGGTTCTCCTTTTTAAGTTTATAGGAAATAGTCGGAGGTTCATGATGGGAAACAAGGATAACAAGAATAACGGCAGGGAAAATAAGGAAAGTAAAGAGAATAAAGAAAGCAAAAATAATAAGGATGAGAAACGAGAGGATCAGGAGAAACAACAGGATAAAGAGAAGCACAGAGATGAACGGATCAGTGAAGTGGGGCAGATCACATTGGATGAAAACGAATCACATCACAAGATCCATTTGATCTCTATCATCGGAGAAATTGAGGGACATGATAATTTAAGCAGCACGGCCAAGACAACCAAATATGAGCATATTCTGCCGCAGCTTGCAGCGATTGAAGACAGCAAGGAGATTGACGGTGTATTGATCCTGCTCAATACCATGGGCGGGGATGTGGAAGCCGGGCTTGCCATAGCAGAGATGATCGCATCGCTTAGCAAACCGACGGTTTCGCTTGTGCTGGGCGGTAGTCACTCCATAGGCGTTCCGATTGCCGTAAGCACGGATTATTCCTATATCGTGCCTACGGGAACCATGGTAATCCATCCGGTACGGTTAAACGGCATGGTGATCGGTGTACAGCAGACATTTGATTATTTCCGCCAGATTCAAAATCGAATTACAGGTTTTGTCTGTGAACACTGTAAGATATCCAAATCGAGATTGGAGGAGCTGATGATGGAGACCGGTGTGTTGACGAAAGACGTAGGAACGATTCTGGTAGGAAATGAAGCGGTTCAGGAGGGGATCATATGTGAGGTGGGCGGAATCAAAGATGCCATCGCACAGCTCCACGATATGGTGGATAAGAAAAATGCAGATACAAAATAAGGGATGACAAGCGAAAATGAAAATGCTATACTATATTGAGTTATATTATCAGGAGGAGTATGCTCAGGAGGCATTGTCATGGCAGCAAGTCAGGGAGGAAACCGTTCTTCCGCAAAGAAAAAAACGACAACTTCAAATAGAAATACGGGTGGAAGCAGACAGACGCAGACGAAAAAAAGAAATACGGCAGGCAGAGCGGCACAGCCTATGGATGTGGCGATACGCAATGAGATTCTGTTGCTTATTTTTCTGGCGCTGGCGGTCATTCTGTTTCTGTGCAACTTCGGTATCGTGGGCAAGGCCGGCAATGCAGTCAGCAGCGTGATGTTCGGTATCTTCGGGCTGACGGCATATATTGCGCCGGTGATCGTCTTTCTGGCGATCGCTTTCGGCATGTCCAATATTGGGAATGATATTGCTACCAGAAAACTGGTGGCAGGCATTGTATTGTTTGTGCTGATCAGCATGGTATGTGAGTTACTTGGTACAAAACTCGCGCAGGCAGAGGGATATCAGATTAAGGAGATCTACCTGCGCTGCAGTGAGAACCGAAACGGCGGTGGTATCATTGCAGGATCCCTCGCCTATTTTTCCTATAAATTTCTGGGGATGGTAGGCACGGTGCTGGCGATTTTTGTAGTAGGAATCATTTGTATAGTGGTTGTCACGGAGAAATCCTTTATCGGCGGCGTAACCAGACAGGGAAAACGGATGTATGAGCGTTCTGTGGAGGATGCTGCATACCGCAGGGAACGTGCACAGGAAAGACGAATCGCTATGGAAGAGAAGCGCGCCAGAGCAGAGGAGCAGCGCAGACAGCGGGAGGAAGAGATAGAGAACGAGAAAATCCTGCGCATGGATAAAAAGGTGACCGGTGTTATGGTTGATACGGCGCTTGACAGGGGTAAAGAGAAGGAGAACACGGAAAAGACCAGGGATGATATCCATGAAATCACTTTACATATGACAGAAGAAGATGAGCAGACGGAATCGAATCGCATGCCGGTAAAGGAGGCGCATTCCTATCATTATATCGAGAATGAGTCGGACGATCTGGATGAGATTCAAATTCACGGTGCGGTCGACGAACCGGATCAGGAAGATGATTTCGAAATTCCGGAGGTTCACGAGGAAGAAGTGCCGATGCCTGACAGACCGGAACGACTGCTTGGTAACAGCATGGCGCCGAATACCGGAAGAGAACGTCCGGCGGCATATAAGAGTGCGGCAGGACAGACGAAAGAGGCTCCGGCAGAAGTGTCGGGAACGGCAGACAGCGGAGAAATCAACAGACAGATTGCAGGCGGGGAATCAAAGATTGCAAAACCGTATAAATTTCCGTCCACGAATTTGTTAGCGAAAGGCAGCGGCAAGAAAAACGGAGATTCCGCTAAGGAGCTAAAAGAGACTGCCGTGAGGCTGCAGCAGACGTTAAATACTTTCGGTGTGAGAGTAACCGTCACGGATATCAGTCAGGGACCGTCCGTCACGCGCTACGAGCTGCAGCCGGAGCAGGGTGTCAAGGTCAGCAAGATCGTAGGGCTT
>CAMWXF010000345.1 GCA_947178115.1 uncultured Lachnospiraceae bacterium | reverse complement strand
GCTACAAAATCCGCGATGGTCGTATCCGTCTCATGCCCCACCGCAGAAATGATTGGCACACTGCAGTCAAATATAGCCTGCGCAACTGCCTCCTCATTAAATGCCCACAAATCTTCTATCGAACCGCCGCCCCTGCCGACAATGATCGTATCCACACCCAGCCGCTCCAAGGCGTGAATACCGTTCACAATACTGGGTACCGCCGCTTCGCCCTGCACAATAGCCGGATACAGAATGATCTGCACATAAGGATTCCTTCTGCCTGCAATGTTGATAATATCCCTCACGGCCGCTCCCGTGGCCGCTGTCACAACGCCCAGCGTCCTGATATATCTGGGAATCGGCTGCTTATACTGTGCCGCAAACATCCCCCGCTCTTCCAGTTCTCTCTTTAACTGCTCATACCGCTCGTAGAGCTGCCCGGCGCCATCCAATGTAATCTCTTTGGCATAGAGCTGATATCTGCCGTCCCGTTCATAGACATCCACGCTACCGCTTACCACGATCTGCTGACCTTCTGTCATCTGAAACTTCAGCCCTCTGCGGTTTGTGGCAAACATAACGCATGCTATAGTACCTTTGCTATCCTTTAATGTAAAATAAATATGTCCAGAGGAATGATATTTGCAGTTGCTGACCTCGCCCTTGACCATGATCGACTGCAACATATAATCCTGCGTGAACATATTTTTAATATAAGAATTCACCTGTGCAACTGTGTATACATTCTGCATACCGATACCCGTCCACCTACGCAAACTTAGCTAAAATGCCGTTGACAAATCCTGACGAGGCATCCTGTCCGAATTTCTTTGCAAGCTCCACTGCCTCATTAATTGCAACCCCCGTAGGCACGGAATCATCATAATTGATCTCATATACAGCCAATCTTAAGATCGTAAGATCTACTTTGCTCATCCTGGCCGTATTCCACCCTTCCGCCTTCTCATTCAACTGTTCATCTATCTCGGTGAGCTTATGCTGAATCTTATGGTACTTATCCGAAATATAATCGGCATCCTTGTCCTGCGCGGCACCCTCATCCTCAAAAAACAGACGCTCCTGTTCCGTCATATCTTCTATACTGTTAAATTCTACGCGGAATAATAACTTAAATATTTGTTCCCGCAACTCTCTTCTGCTCATAATAGCTCCTGTTTTATCGTAAACGTGTTATGGATGCACCACATTGATGCCGGCTATACGGATATTGACATCCGTCACTTCCAGTCCCGTCATATTCTCGATCGCATTCTTAACTTTATTCTGGACGCGCTGACAGGTCGCCGGAATATTGAATCCGTACTCCATGGTAATGGCAAGCTCTACTTTGACTTTCTTATTGAAAATGTCCACTCTGACACCTTTCGCAAGTCCTTTGACACCTACCCGGCTCAGAAGCTCATTTGCCACATTACCGTTCATTGCAGCGACACCATCTACTTCCGTCGCTGCGAGTGCGGCGATCATTGCTACCACGTCATCCGCGATCTTAACCGTTCCGAATTTCTCATCTTCCTGTAATACATGGGTGTTTTTAGCTGATTCCTGTTCCATATTCATCTTCCACGCCTTTCTTTCATTTGGAATAAGTATACCAAAAATTATCATTTTTGCATAGTCCTATTCCCGTTAAAGCCAAAAGCTCATACTGTACTGCTTCTCATCGTCCGAATATGATACCACGCCGTCGGGACAATCCAAATACTGAAATATCCCCTGATTCATGATCAGCGCATCCTGCATCTGCTTATAGACTTCGTAATCCGCGCATTTTAAAGTCACATAAGCGCTTCCTTTCTCATATTCTTCCCGAAAGATACGCTCAATCTGCTCCTCATTCCATTCCGTAAAATAGAGTCCCTCCCGTACATAGTAGTTATCTCTCATCGAATCACACACCGGCAGATCCACCACATTATCCAACGTATGGGTCAGATTCATCTGTTCGGTAGACACACACAGATAATCATAATTGATCGTGGGAATCTTCTCGACAGGATACCCGGAGGCACCGCCCACTGCCTGATAAGATGCGTCTCCCCATGTCGTGTCCACATAATAGTAGCTTCCGTCTATCTGCACGAGGTTCCACGCATGCCCCTCACCGCCGATCACGCGTCCCAGCACGAGCGTTGCGAATATCCCCGCCTCGTTTAAAAGGTACTGCGTGGCTTTGGCATATCCCTGGCAGACAGACCTGCCCTCTATAAATACTGAGCAGATATTCTGGTTATCTTCAGCCAATGCATCATATTCCGTGTGATGAATCAGATATTCATATATATATTTTACCTTCGTATAGTCGTCCGGGTTCTCCGGCATGTCCGAAAGGCATTGGTTTACATAACTATCTATCTGTTTCTGCTTTTCCGCAATCTCCTCCCGACTGAATCGATACGTGCCCGTAAACGTAATCTTCTTGAGAATATCACCCAGCGTATATTCTGTATAAGTATAACCGTCCACGTAGAAAATCTCAGGATGATCGTTCAGCACACATTGAAAAACATGAGAAATCTCATCCTTATCGTAACTGGACAATTTCACGTCCTCCTCAAACTGCACCAGTGCATCCCGTATCTCCAGATAAAGCTGTTTCTTTCCCTCTGACAGCTTGCCGTAGGCATATCCGTTCTCCTGCTCCCGTTTGATTACCTGCTCCGCCGGTTCGGATTCCTTCTGCCTCGCTCCCAGATTTTCCTGTCTGTACAGATCACTCTGCTGACGGGGCAGTGTCTGCCATGCATAAGCCAGACATCCCGTAAGAATCAACATACCCGTCAATAATATACCTGTTCTCTTCATATGCATTCACCCTCA
>CAMWXF010000344.1 GCA_947178115.1 uncultured Lachnospiraceae bacterium | reverse complement strand
GGTAAAGTGGAGATGAATTTATTAGAAGTCAACAAAATCTGTAAGACTTACGGCAGCGGTGAGGCGGCCGTACAGGCATTAAAGAATGTCAGCTTTTCCGTTCCGAAGGGAGAATACGTGGCAATCGTCGGAGAATCGGGTTCCGGTAAGAGTACGCTGCTTAATATGATCGGTGCGCTTGATGTACCAACGTCGGGCAAAGTGCTGATCGACGGCAAGGACACTTTTGCCATGCCGGAGAGCAGACTTACGGTTTTCCGTCGGAGAAATATCGGTTTTATTTTTCAGGCGTTTAATCTTGTTCCCGAACTGACAGTGGAGCAGAACATTATTTTTCCGGTGCTGCTGGATTATCAGAAATCCGACAGAAAGTATCTGGAAGAACTGCTCACGGTGCTCAATCTGCAGGAGCGTCGAAACCATCTGCCCAGCCAGTTGTCCGGCGGGCAGCAGCAGAGGGTGGCGATCGGGCGTGCGATGATCACAAGACCGGCTCTGATCCTAGCTGACGAGCCTACCGGTAATCTGGACACCCAGAACAGCAGCGAGGTAATTGCACTGCTGAAAGAAGCGTCCAGGAAATATGAACAGACCATCATCATGATCACCCATAACCGTACGATTGCACAGACGGCTGACCGGGTGCTGTCCGTGTCGGACGGTGTGCTGACGGATTTGGGGAGGTGTTCGGAATGAAGAACTATCCTATGAAAAGCTATCTCAGCCTGATTCCCATCTCCGCGAAGAAGCGCAGGAAGCAGAACCGTCTTACGCTGATCTGTATTATTCTGGCAGTGTTTCTCGTGACCAGTGTCTTTTCCATGGCGGAAGTCATAATGAAGGACCAGGAAGAGGCCATGATAAAGAAACATGGAAACTATCACATCACGATAAGTGGTCTGTCGGAGGAAGCGGAGAATCAGATTGCGCACCAGAGCAATGTGTCCGCCACATCCCGATATTGTACATTCGGTGAAGAAATCTATGAGGGATATCAGGTCGGAGACAGAAGAGTTATTATGTACGGAACAGAGCAGGCGTACATAGAAGACATCAGAAATTATGAAACAGAGGGAACTTATCCGCAGAATGACACTGAAGTAATGCTGAACACGACTGCAAAGGAAGCGTTGGGAATCCGCATAGGCGACCGAGTTACGATCCATACACCGGCGGGAGAATTTGATTACACCGTGACCGGATTTTGCGTGGATGAGTGGGTGTCAGAGGCTGTTAAATATGACGGTGTCTGCGCCTATATGAGCGTCGGTGCGTTACATACCATATGCAGCGCCAATGGATATGCCGATGAAGAGAGTATAAAGCCGGTACTTTATGTACAGTTTAAAGAAAAGACAAAATTGAAAGAAGCGATTGCCGATATGAAGGCGTATTACGGCATACCGGATGGAAGTATTAAAGAGAATATTATCACGGTCGGTATGTCGGGCGCCAGCAGCAATCAGGGGATCAACTGGATCTATGGTCTTGCTGTGGCAGTGTTCGCCATGGTTCTGATTGCAGGTGTGCTGATGATCTCAAGCTGTATGAACAGTAACGTGTCGCAGCGGACGAAGTTCTTCGGCATGATGCGGTGCGTCGGTGCGAGTAAGACGCAAGTGATGCGATTCGTCCGTCTGGAAGCTTTGAATTGGTGTAAGATAGCCATTCCCATCGGATTAGGCGTGGGGATCGTATTTACATGGGTTCTGTGTATTGTATTAAAAAATGTGGTAGGCGGCGAGTTTAGCAGCTATTCATTCCGGTTCAGCATTGTGGCTGTCGTATGCGGAGCCTCAGTCGGCGTGATTACCGTGCTGCTGGCGGCACATGCTCCGGCGAAGCGCGCGGCGGCAGTATCGCCGATGGCGGCGGTGTCAGGCAATGCGGAATCCGGAAGAAAAATTTCCCGTGCGGCAAATACACGTATGTTTAAAGTAGAGAGCGCTCTCGGCGTATACCACGCGGCAATGTCCAAGAAGAACATGACACTGATGTCGTTATCTTTTGCTTTTACGGCTGCTTTGTTTTTGACTTTCTATGCGGGACTTGATTTTGCAAGGAAGATTCTGCCGTCGGAGAGTGATCTGAACCCGGACATTTCCATCGCGTCAATGGACAATAGGAATTCCCTTGATAAGAGATTGAAGGAGCAAATCGGCGCAGTTCCCGGGGTGGAAGCGGCTTTCGGATGTGCGATGTCTACGAATGTGCCTGCAGATATTAACAGTGTCTCTGGCAGCGTTGATCTGGTTTCTTACGATGACTATATGTTCTCGTGGACGAAAAAATCCGTTGTCAGCGGTGACCTGTCCAAGGTCGATGGCGACACGGACTATGTATTTACTATTTTTAATCGGGACAGCCGCCTGGATACGGGAGATAAAATTAAAATCGGAGAGACGGAACTGGAAATTGCCTGTGTTGTGTCGGAGGGCATAGGAGTTGAAGGCATATCGGTGTGTTGCACGGAGGAGACTTTCCGACGGATCACGGGAGAAGATAAATATAATTTATTGAATGCGCAGCTTGCTAAGGATGCAACGGAAGAAACAGTCGAGACGATCAGGACGTTAACAGGTGAAAATGAATTTTACGACCGGCGGGAGGACAATCAGACGAGCAATTCTACCTTCTGGGTATTCCGGATTGCGGTCTATGGTTTCCTGACGATTATAGCATTGATCACGGTCTTTAATATTATGAACAGTATTTCCATGAGCGTGTCGGCCAGAATGAAGCAGTACGGCGCCATGCGTGCCGTCGGTATGAGTGTGCGCCAGATGACCAAAATGATCGCGGCGGAAGCCGTAACCTATGCCGTAT
>CAMWXF010000343.1 GCA_947178115.1 uncultured Lachnospiraceae bacterium | reverse complement strand
TACTTGGATAAAAGTATAAAATGCGGCTCCGCCTGTATAACTGCCGGAAATCCGATGACCGATAATAGAAAGGCCTTTCAGAATCAGTGTGTGAAAATAGGGATGGTGGTTCGATGCCGCCGCCCATCCCAAGGCCTGCTCAATCTGCCACACTGCATCGTTGTTAAGCCATGTGGGATAATACATCAGATAATAAGGCAGATAGCCCAGCAGACAGACTGCCGTAAACAGGAGATAAACATACCACTTCCCCTGCCGCTCCTTCTTTTCGGGAATGCGGGATAACAGCGGAATCTTAGAAGCCGCTTTAGAAACGATTTCAACCCTGTTTGACAGAATCAGACACAGTCCAAGGAGCACCACATAGCTTCCGAACATCCATAGCAAAGCCCGTCCCAGATTCTGCAAAATGCTAAGGGTTGCCGCTTTTTCCAATGCCCCGAACATAGCCGCCATGGTATAAAACAGCGCAAAGGGAATCAGTATAAGAAACTGCCGTTTACTTGGCAATTCAATTGTTTTGTTTTCATTTACTGTATGTACTTCCATTGATTCGCTGCTCATCCACACAACCTTGATTTCCTTTGTATCCTGTTATATTATGTTTATACTTCCGCCCACTCCCGTATCTTCTCTACGTAAGATTCCGCAGTATAGTCCGCTGCGCGTTTACGTGCCATCTCCCGATAATGCCCCATCTTATCCTGATCTTCCAGAAGCGCCATGATCTGCTGCGCCAGATTTTTCTCCTCATCTGTGATATTTTCAGGTTCAAAATCCACATCAGGGCTCATATTCGGAATCAGAATACCATATTTGTCTTCCAGTATCTCTCTCGGACCTGTCATACAGTCTGTAGCGATCACGGGAAGTCCCATGGACATCGCTTCCACCATGGCATTAGGGAATCCTTCATAATAAGACGTCAACACATACATGCTTCCCTTTTTCAGATAGGGATAAGGGTTCTTCTTAAGACCGGTAAAATAGACGGCATCATCAATGCCAAGCCCGACCGCCAGCTCTCTGTAATCTGTAAATTCCCCTTTTCCGATGATCATAAGCTTCACATCCGGCAGCTTCCTATGCACCAGCGCAAAACTTTTCAGAAGGTGCCAGAACCCCTTGACCGTGTCCTCACGTCCCATGGAAATAAGAATTCGCTCATCACTCCAGGGAATCTCCGCCTCCTCCCGCTCGGACAGTTCTTTCACTTCTTTCATGTCAAAGGGATTCTGCAGCGTCACTGCTTTATTGCAATGGTATTTATCCTGTACTTCACGGCAAATGGTCTCCGAACAGCAGATCACTCTGTCCGCACTTTTACAGAACAGGCGGATCTGTCTCGGATTGCCCATATCCATATAGCTTCTGATTCCAAGCCATCTGTACCCTCTGCCGCCGGACGCAATATTTGCAAGGTTCGCGGTCGGACCGAAGCTGTAGGCGATATCGATCTGCTCTCTCTTCTTCAGTAGGCGCAGTTTCCAGCCGCGCTTGAGTACATTAATAATCTTACCAAGCTTGTCCGGACGGCTGGGCAGCCGCAGGTCTGCCACCGGAATCCCTTTGATATCATACGCCACATTACGGGAATCAAAGATGGCAATCCGCACGTCAAAATACGGCTGCATAAGCCTCGCAGTCGCTGCGCATACCTTCTCTAATCCGCCCTGATGCAGGGACGGCACGATCAATAACAGCTTCTTCATAGTTCCGAACTGTCTCCTCTCTCATAAAACAAGCGATAATCCGCCGCCTGTGTCTTTACATCGAATCCTGCTTCCTTCATTCTCTGAAAAGTATTCTGACGTTCATATCCTGATGCCTTGGCGATCTGCCCCGCCCACGCCTCAGCAGGCTGTTCAATACTCAGATACGTCACCAGCTCTGTTGCCTTGGCCTCTCTTGTGACCGTGTCCGACACAAAACACCGAAGCCCTGCCGCCTGCGCTTCCACCAGCACGCCGGGAAGCCCCTCAAAGAAGGAGGGTAACAGAAAAATATCCATGGCCTGATAATAGTCCTGCGGCCGCCTCTGATTGCCGAGGAACTTGACCTTATCCTCGATTCCCAGCATGCGGCACTTCTCTCTGATGTTCTCCTGATCAGGACCTTCTCCCAGCATAAGAAGTACTGCATTCTGTCTGATTTCACATAGTTTGGCAAAAATATCGATCAGATAGGGATGATTCTTTTGATAATTAAACCGCCCCACATGTCCGATCACCAGTTCTTCCTTCAATCCCAACCGCTCTCTCACCTGCGCACGCACTTTGGGATCATAAGTAAATTCAGCGGCATCAATGGCATTGTAAATGATCTTCACCCTGCCTTCATCCATTGCCGCTTTCCCGAATACATCTTCTCCGGCAAGCTTGGAACATGCAAAGCAGTAGTCCGCCTTTTGCGCAAGACCTCGTCTGAAGAATCTCGTCGCAATTCCTTTTAAACCTTTGACCACTCCCGCGTTTCTTGCATGTGCCACCGTAATGGGAATCCCGTATTTCTTCGCAATCGGCAGATAAATACCGGCGGTGCTGGTCATATGCCCCTGTACCACACGGAACTCATGGTGCTGTCTGAAAAAGTCCTGCACCGCCTTCCTGTAGCTTAAATAATTATATACCTTAAACTTGGGAAGCACATAGATACGCCCGCCCAGATTCAGAATATCTTCGTCGTAAAATTCCGGTTTCCTCCGGTTCATATCCGCGCTTATGCTCTCGTTCATAGCTTCGCTATGAACGAGAAAATCAAATTGTATTTCGTTCCTGTCCATCTGCCGGTACAGATCCATGATGCGGCTCTCCGCGCCGCCCAGACCCAC
>CAMWXF010000342.1 GCA_947178115.1 uncultured Lachnospiraceae bacterium | reverse complement strand
TTAAACGGAAGAGGATTGTGCGTATGAGCAGGTCGAGAAGAACATACTGGCAGAATTCCCCGATCTGGATATCACGGATCTCCACAAGAATATGGAGATCGTTCTTACGTCCGTTAAGGCGGCAATGAAGCTACTCTGTGCCGTATTTGTCATCATTACTGTTGTTATTGTCATGTTGACTATTATTCTGCTTGTGAAAACGAAGATCACAAGGGAGTGGAAGCAGTACGGTGTCTATAAGGCATTGGGATTTACCACAGGAGAATTGATCGTACAGATCCAGATGAGCAGTCTGCCTGTTTTTCTTGCGGGAGCAATACTCGGGGCAATTATGTCTGTGTATCTGTTAAATCCGCTGGTGCAGGTATGCCTTGGTTCGGCAGGGATCGTGCAGAGCAGTCTGACGGTTCATGCAGGGTGGCTTATTCTGTCCGTGGCGATTATCATGGCAGTATCTGCGGGAATGTCGTTTCTGTGTGCCTATCGTGTGCGGAAGGTGGAACCGGTGAAGATGCTGACGGAAGAATGATGACAGAGAACCTCGGATAATGCTGAAAGATAATGTCGAAAGAGAAAATATTATTCTATTTCAAAAATGATTGTGCTATAATAATTCATAGCGATAATCCTTGGTTTCCAAATTGTTTTGCATAACTCTGGAGATGCGCCAAAACGATGCTCGGAGGGAAAGGCAATGAAAAACAAAATCGGATTTAAAATTTATACTGCACTGGCAATTCTCGGGATCTTGTATGTGCTGACGATTGTTCTGGACGGAATGGCTTTAGGAGTCATTCGGGACTACAATGAAGATTTGGGAAACGTGTATATGAAGCTGGAGAAATCGATCGGTGATACATCTTCTTCATATCAGCAGGTTCAGTTGTACGCTAATCTGATTTATCTTAAGAAAGATACGGAACAGAGAGAAACTCTGATCGGACAGCTTCAGGGTGTCATACAGAATACGAACAATTACATGGAAGAAGTGCGCGCATTAAGTTCAGAATCCGGCGATGCGGAATTGATTGCAGCTTACGAATCTTATAAAGACGTTATGGATGTCTTTTTGGATTATGCGGGTCAGATTTATGATAAAGCAGTGGCCGGTGATGACGAAGGCGTCTGGGATATGGTCAACAATATTTTGTCCGTGAAGACACCGGTGGAGGAAGCTAAGAATACGTATGAAGAGCTTATGACACAAAAAGCGGATTATGCTATGAAACACAGCGAGATCAAGATCAACGGCACGGTTACATTCAACTATATTCTTATGGTCGTGTTTGTCCTTATTGCGGCGGCTACGACGGTGAATGTTTCCCGTACGGTCGTGAAACCTGCTAAGGTATCGGGGGCATCGCTTAAGGATATCACAGGCAAGATCGATGCCAGAGAGGGTGACCTTACAGAGAGAATACCGGTTCACACCCGTGATGAGATCGGACAGATGGCCGCAGGTATTAACCATTTCATGGAGCAGCTTCAGGGCATTATCAGAAAATTGAAAGAGGAATCCGGTAATATGGAGCGGTCTGTAGAGAGCGTTATGAGCCAGGTCATGGATTCCAATGAGAATGTCAGCAACGTATCTGCGGCTATGGAACAGATGGCGGCAAGTATGGAGGAGATTTCTGCTACGCTTGGGCAGCTTGCTACGGGAAGCAATGAAGTGCTGGGTGAAATTCAGCAGATGGACAGCCGTGTTAAAGATGGTGTTGATCTTGTACAGAATATTAAGGAACATGCGAATACAATGTACCGCAGAACCGTGGAAGGTAAGGAAAATACAAACAGCACCATAGAGGAGATCCGTGGAAGCCTGCGAAAAGCGTTGGATGACAGCCGGAGTGTTCAACAGATCAATGAGATGACTAAAGAAATATTGGCGATCACCAGCCAGACAAACCTGTTATCCTTAAATGCGTCTATTGAGGCGGCGAGAGTCGGGGAAGCAGGGAAAGGGTTTGCGGTTGTGGCAGGAGAAATCAGGGCACTGGCGGACAGCAGTGCACAGACTGCCAACAATATCCAGAATATCAGTGATATTGTGACGGAAGCCGTAGAGAGACTTGCCAGAAATGCCGGAGAGATCCTTGAATTTATTGATGAAAATGTTATGAAGGATTATGATGATTTTGTAGAGGTGGTAGAGCAATATGAGAAAGACGCTGACAGCGTCAATGAGATATTATCTGTATTTGCAGTTAATACGGAAGATATCCACCAGACGATGGAGGCAATGAATTCCGGTATCAGTGATATTTCTACCGTGGTAGAGGATAATGCCAATGGTGTTACCAGTGTTGCGGACAATATTGTGACTCTGGCAGCGGCAATCGGTGAAATCCAACAGGAGACGACAGGTAATCAGGAGATTTCAAGGCGATTGCATGATGAGGTGAGTCGGTTCAAACAAGTCTGATTTTTTTGCACAAGAAAGATAAAATCCGGTTGTAATATGTCAATATCTCGGATATAATAAAAGTAACCTGAAATGTGCGACAAGGTCTTGTTATTTTGAACCTACAGATACTTTAAACGGGATTCCTATATTGCCATGTGGATGTCAGGCCTCCGGCTAATAAGGCCTTATGCAGTGGAAGACAGAAGTGTGGTTGCGGTTACCCACCTAGCTTAGCTAGGAGTCAAAATACAAGATTCGGCATTTCGGGCAATACAAAAGACAAAAAGCAGTCGTTTGATACGGCTGCTTTTGTATGTTAATGCGCCATGTTTTCCTAAGTTTTTAAGAATTCCCTGCTTGCCTTAATAAATTTTTGCGTTGCGGCAGTTGGCTCGTTGGCATAAATCAGCCCGTATGGCAGTGAGTATT
>CAMWXF010000341.1 GCA_947178115.1 uncultured Lachnospiraceae bacterium | reverse complement strand
TTACCAATCTCCTGACCAATGCGGTCCGGTACGGCAGAGACGGCGGCAGGACATTAGTGCGGCTGGAGGCGTATATGATTACGGTGGCGGATGACGGTATGGAGATCGATCGGGAGTTCGCGGCGCATATCTTCGAGCCTTTTTCCAGAGCGGATAAGGCGCGGAGCACGAAAGGCGGCAGCGGGCTGGGACTCAGTATCGCTTCTAAGATTGTGGAAATGCACGGAGGAGAGTTGAAACTGGACTGCGATTACGGGCATGGATATACGAAGGCATTCCAGATTATACTGAGAAATACCGCTAATTGAGCGGCTGTATGTCTTTATTCGGGGATAGAATCAAATTCGTAACTGTGAAGAACAGAGTTCTGAACAGTTACTCAAATTCTTACTTCTGAATGTGCCGTTGCGTGCATATATAGTATAAATATCGGGTGTAATTGATCGAAAAATGTACATACATGACAGGAAGTTACACCCGGAAGAAACAGGATTGGTGCGTAATGGGCAGAAAGGAACAGGGACAGGTACGGAAAAGTGTACATGTCGGAAGAAGCGGAATTGTGAGGGGGTTGATCCTTGCGGCCGCAGCATTGATACTCTATGTGCCGTTGTTTGCAGGCTATAAGGCCAGAGCGGCAGCGGCAAACGGTATGGTGGACAGTAAGAAGATCGCAATTACTTTTGATGACGGACCACACCCATATTACACAGAGCAGCTTCTGGACGGACTGAAAGAGCGGGAAGTGAAAGCCACCTTTTTCGTGACTGGAAAGCATGTGGAGCAATATCCGGAACTGATAGAACGGATGCATGAGGAAGGACATCTGATCGGTAATCACACTTATAGTCATCTCCAGTTAAACCGGAGTAACGGGGAGACTTTTAAAGAAGAACTGATTAAAACCAATGAGCTGATCGAAGAAGTGACAGGACAGGAGGTGCAGTATGTGCGGCCTCCTTATGGCTCGTGGGATAAGAAGTTTGAGAAAGAACTGAACATGTTTCCGGTCTTGTGGAATATCGATCCGCTTGACTGGTGCAGCGATAACGTAGCGTGTATCGTGCAGAAGGTCACCTCCAAGGCGAAAGAAAACTCCATTATCCTAATGCATGATGAATACAAGAGCACGGTGACGGCGGCATTGCAGATCATTGACGCACTGCAGAAAGAAGGCTATGAATTCGTGACAGTAGATGAAATCCTTTTCGATTAAACTGGCTTAGGGGCATTTATTTTGCGGATTCAGAGTCTGTGGAGACGACAGCAAACTTGCGCAGATCCACGGTCAGCGCGGGGCGTATGCCGAAGCCTTCAAGCCCTACATTCTCCTGACGCAGCACTTCTTCGGTGTAACCGCTGTTTACCAGGTAGCATTTGGAGGATGTCCCGTCTACAGGCTCCCGCAGCCACCAGCAGCTTTCTTCAATATGAAAAGTATTGTAATCAAGCAGCCACCAACAGCTCTCGTCCTGCTCTATCGCAGCCTCTGTGGGGCGTGCGAGCTTGCTGATCTTAGCGTCATCGAACCATTGCAGTTCATCGAGAGACAGCAGATACACGCGGTCAGTCGTGGTGACTGTATCAGCGTCATACAGGATGTTACTTTTCGTTATATTTTCGGTTTCCAGAATGGCGGACAGTTCCTCTTCCGTAAAATCATGCAGGAATCCGGCTTCGTTCGCGTAACCGTTCTTATGTTCCGACATGGCAGCGGCATAGGGCGGCTGATCCGGATAGTTCACGACTTCATCGGCGCAGTTGAGCCATGCTCTTATGTTGGAGGAGCCCCAGACGTTATTTCCCCGTACCAATATCTGTAATTCCATATCCGTATCGGCCTCGCTGTCCTGCGACCAGTAATCAACCGACTCATATCGGTTATAAGTACCGCCCTCCGCGGCGTCATAAGCCTTCATAGTAAGGACATTTGCGGAGATTAAGACGGCGGACTTTTTGTCATCGGAGAGCTTCAGGACGCGCCAGTCGATAGACTGGCCGTTATATCGGCCGAAGGTGACCGTATCACCCGGAACAAGGGCAAACTGATTAGAGTTACGGACGTTATGTATTGCAAACACAATTCCGAAAACGATTACAACTGCAAAAAGCAGGCAGAAAAAAGCAGGAACTATATGTCTGTGGCCGGTGTGCTTACCGATGGTTATGGAGTCGGAGGTTTCCGCAGAACAGATCTGTTTTTTCAGATCATCCACAAATCGAAGGATATCTATATAACTCTCATCGCTTCTGGCATTGACCCATTGATGCGTCATCAGGAAATATTCCATGGATTTGGTCAGTGCGACTTCCTCCAGTTTATATACAAGAATCGGTATGGATTTGCTGACTGCCCGCTCCACTTCGCGCAGCACATGGGGTGAGTGATTGGCATTTTCCGACATCAGCAGGATCACGGCCGCCGAGTGGTCGATCCCGTCAAGCAGTTCTTCGGCGTATTCTCTGCCGGAACGGATATCCCGTGGCGCGATAAAACATTTGTTACCGTGTCGTTCCAGCAGTTCGCACAGATTGGCGGCGGTTTCGGCATCCTTCGAAGAGTGTGATATGAATATGTGCATAATTTCCTCTTTTCTTGTTCCGGCATGCTCCAAGCTATGTGATGGTATGCCGGAAACTGTTGATGTATTGTGCGTATTGTATTTTACCATTTGGGTATTGCTTTTTCAATGATCAAAAAGTAGGCTATCAATTATATTTGCGCTTACGGGCGCAAAATGTTAGAATATAAAAGATTGGTCTTATAAAATGAGTACAGAGGATAGAAAATGGATCTGTTTGAATATATGCGAAGTACAAATCAGGAGAAAGAGTCGCCG
>CAMWXF010000340.1 GCA_947178115.1 uncultured Lachnospiraceae bacterium | reverse complement strand
GACAAGCAGAGGAATATGGAGAGATAAGAGTGGCATGACAGAACTGGGAAACAGGAGAGGTACTACGGAGATCATACAGAAATATCAGTTCGCTTTCCAGAAGAAATTCGGGCAGAATTTTCTGATTGACAGCAGTATCCTGGATAAGATCATAGAATCAGCGGACATCACGAGGCAGGATTGTGTGTTGGAGATCGGACCGGGCATCGGGACCATGACACAGCGCCTGGCAGAAGAGGCGCGCGAGGTTGTGGCGGTGGAGATCGACAGGAATCTGATACCGATTCTGCAGGATACTTTGTCTGATTATAATAATGTGACGGTTATTAACGAGGATATTCTGAAAATGGATATCAACAGAATGGTGGAGGAGCGAAATGGCGGAAAACCTATTAAGGTTGTGGCGAATCTTCCATATTATATTACTACGCCGATTATCATGGCGCTGTTTGAGAAACATGTGCCCATGCATAGTGTGACGATCATGGTGCAGAAGGAAGTGGCTGATCGGATGCGGGTAGGCCCGGGGACGAAGGATTACGGCGCGCTGTCATTGGCGGTGCAGTATTATGCCAAACCGGAAATTATTACCAGGGTACCTGCCGCATGCTTTATGCCCCGGCCCAATGTGGACAGTACGGTGATCCGTCTGACGCGTTATGAGAAGCCGCCGGTGGAAGTGGAAGATGAAGACAGGCTTTTTGCCATTATTCGGGCATCCTTTAATCAGAGAAGAAAGACACTGGTAAACGGGTTGGCTAACGCGGGCGGTCTGGGCATCAGCAGGGCACAGGTAGAGGAGGCATTAGTGCAGATGGGACTCCCAGTGACAACACGCGGAGAAACGCTCACATTAGAACGGTTTGCCGAATTGTCCAACCTGCTTCCGACTGCCGGCATATAAGGAGTATTCCTTTTTTTAAATACAATATAAAGTGATTGTATATTGTGGCATCTCCATATATTGGTATATATTAATAAAAAGATACCAAAATGGAGGTGCTATTTTTTCTACATATTTTATTTACATTGATAAGAGGCTATGGTAAACTTAAACAATGAAAATAGGGTTACTATGTGGAAAAACGTGGCAGTAGGGATAGGGTTTCGGATCGCCGCGGGAATACGTTAATGAGGTGAGCACCTTGGATAAATATGAATATAAAATACGCTCGGATGAGATTAAGGCATTGATTGCAGAGGGAGAGTTTGCGGAGGCGGTCAGCATTGCCGACACCATCGACTGGCGCAGGGTTAAGAGCGTCATGATGCTCTGTACGATCAGTGATCTGTATAAAATCAATAGAAGATATCAGGAGAGTAAAGAGATTCTTCTGTTGGCCTATGAGAGACATCCGTCAAGCAGATCAATCGTGTACTCTCTGTGCGAGCTTTCCATCAAGCTGGAAGAGTATGTGCAGGCGATAGAATATTATAAAGAATTCGCACAGATTGCACCGAAGGATACGGGGAGATATATTTTGCAATATCGTCTGTATGAAGCGCAGGATGTCAGTCTGGAAGAAAGGATAGCGGTTTTAGAGGAATTTAAGAGACGTGATCCCAGAGAAAAATGGGAGTATGAGCTGGCATATCTGTATCACAGAATCGGTTTAACCACCAAGTGTATCGAAATCTGTGATGAGATGTTCTTTATGTTCGGCGAGGGCAAATTTGTAATCAAGGCTTTGGAGCTTAAGGCACTGCACGAGCCTCTCAGCGCGGATCAACAGGCAAAATATGATGCATGGATCCGGGAGAGAAACGCAGTTGATCTGCCGGAAGAAGAACCGGACGAAGTGGATGAAGATATGGACGGCCTGGCGGGAGACACGCGGGTGGCCGGGAAGATCAGGCATTCCGGAGAAGAAGGGGAAGCGGATGTGTTTGCCGCACCCACGATGGAGCTTCCGGAGGTAAAGACGGTTGATGTTGGTCAGTATAATACGATCAATCTGCAGATGGCTCTGGCTGAGAGTATGAAAGAGATTCTGGAGGACAACGGAGCACAGGCGGTGCCGGAAGAAGAGATGTCCGTTCCGGGGCAGGTTTCGAACTGGGATGATGAGGAAAGTGCAGAAGATATAGAAGCTGAAGATTCAGACATTGAAGACATAGAAACCGAAGACGTAGAAGTCGAAGATACAGAAGACGAAAGCGCAGGCATAGAAGAGGCGGAAGCGACAGAAGATACGGAGTCTGCAGAAGCCGTAGAAATCACAGAGAATACAGAGCCTTCGGACATAATGGAAGATACGGCTGAACAGGAAAACAGCGAGGACGAGGAAACGGAAAATGCGGAGGAAGAGGATTCGGAACAAGACTCTATTGCAAAGACACTGATCGCTCCGTTGCTGGAAGAGACGGTCGAAATGCCTGCGCCGGAGGAGATCGAGGAACAGATGCGGAAAACGCCTGTCATCGCTTTCCCGAAGCAGACGGAAGCGGCTGTCAAAGAGTCGATTGCGGAGAAGACGACGAAGAAGGATCCGGAGCCAAAGAAAATGACGATGGATACCGATGACCTGCGAAAGATCGGTGCACAGATTGCACAGGAAGATACGGCGGCTTTCGATGCGCAGAAGATATTGGAACAGATGAGGAAGCCGTCCAAATATGACAGTCTCTTGTCTCAGGAGTATGACGGACAGATCAGTCTGGTGGTGCCGGAAGCAGAACGGGTGGAGAAGCAGATCACCGGTCAGCTCAGTATTGAAGATATCATGGCTGAGTGGGAAGAAATGAAGAAAACCACGAAGCAGAAGCAGATGGAAGAAGTCAGACAACGTATTCTGGCGCATACCTGCAATATTTTTGCGGACTTTGATGAAGCGACAAAGAACGGTCTTCTGGAGGAA
>CAMWXF010000339.1 GCA_947178115.1 uncultured Lachnospiraceae bacterium | reverse complement strand
TTGCCTGTGCCATGATTTTTCCTCCTAACCATTTGTTGTGTTAATGTATTCTTAATAATAATATTTCCGTTTTATATGTCAGCATATAATATCCATATATTTCATTCTCACTAACTCATAATCCAGTACGATCTGCTGTCCCTCACCGCCTTCTAACAGCCGTTTCAGCTCTTTTACCGCATCCGATGCAATTCCTTTAAAATTCTGCCTGACGGTATTCATCTGCTTGCCCGCATATCCCATCAGCGTGATACCATCGAAACCGCACACCGGTCGGAAAATATCCATCTCGGTAAGAGCCTTCATCGCTCCGATCGCCATCAGGTCGGAAGCACATACCACCACATCCTTATTTTTGGCATATCTGAATGTAAGATTTCTCGCCTGCAGCTCAGAAAACTCGCCATTTCTTATGAGCAACGGAAGCTTCTGTTCCTGTGCCAGACGCCTTATTCCCTTGAGACGTTCTTCCGTGACGTAGCCGTTCTTCTTACCTGCCAGATAGAGGATGCTCTTGCTCTTATTCTCCATAACGGTCTTCTTCGCCACATCATACTGGGCTTTCTCCTGATCGATCCAGATAGCTGACGTGCTCTCGTTGACAATCGGTGCATCAACCGCCACGATCTTAAAGATCTGCGTCTCAATCAGCCTGTGCAGCACCTTATCTTCCTTAGACATTCCGAAGATGATCAATCCTGTAATACTCTGGGACTGCAGATAGCGTATCACTTCCTCAATGCCCTTATTCTTAAGCATGGAATAGAATACCGTGATCACATCCAGATTCATGTCCACTGCCTGTCCGATAGTGCCCGCCATATACTGCATGTTGATCTCATCTACCGCCTGGGACACATTGCTCAAGTTCAAGACAAGCGCAACCCTGCCGGACTGCTTCGAGGATAAGGCTGCAGCGACGGAGTTCGGTACGAAATTTAACTCCTCCACCGCCCGATTCACTTTTTTCTTTGTCTCCTCGCTCACGTTAGGGTAATTGTTCAGCACCTTAGAGACAGTGGAGATCGCTACACCCGCCTGTTTTGCGACATCTTTGATCGATACCATTATTTTTCCATTCCGAAAACGATCTGTCTTTCGGAAAAGCTATGGAAAATGTTTTCCGGAAATCGTTTTCCATAACTATCATATAATAAAAAAGCGGTTTTGTAAACCATTCTTTTGGAAAAAATTTTGTTTTCGGCGTTTTTTGAGTTTTCATTTTATTGTGCTTTCTATCACACTATGATAATATCTATCGTAACTGTTCAGTATCTTCACAGTTACGATGCAAAATCCATCCTAAATTGTCTTCGACAATGGGATTTTGCACGCCTGAATCATATTCTTACGGTCTCAGCAGTAAATGCTTCGACCTGTGCTGAATAGTTACTATCAACCTAACAACTCTGGCGTTAAGGAGATACCATTATGTATATACTGCCGAATCCTCAAAAAATCGATATGCAGGAAAGTAACTTCACAGTCCGTTATGACAGCCGGATCTTCATAGATTCTTCCTGTCCCGCCGACCTTTATCATACTGCACTTTTGCTGCAAAAGGAGTTCAGGGATTGCTGCGGATTTCATCTCCCGATCATAAGAAGCCACGTTGCACGGCCTGAAGAGTGTATTTACCTCACTTCCCTTGACACTGCAAATGAGCAGTCCTATAGCCTCTTCATCAAAGAAAACGGTGTTACAATCCAAGGCGCCGGTAATGCCGGTATTCTCTATGGCGTCCAGACACTCCGGCAGATCATCAGGCAGTCGGGTGCACAGCTTCCGTGTCTGTCCATCACGGATTATCCGTCCGTGCCAAACCGCGGTTTCTATTATGATGTTTCGCGCGGACGCATTCCGACCCTTGATTATTTAAAAGAAATGGCAGATTCCTTAAGCTATTACAAGATCAATCAGCTTCAGCTTTATGTAGAACACAGTTATCTGTTTGCAAACTTAAGTGAAGTGTGGCGTGATGATACGCCTTTGACTGCCGAGGATATTCTTGAGCTGGATGATTACTGCCGTAAACTGGAAATCGAACTGGTTCCTTCCCTTGCAAGTTTCGGTCATCTGTGCAAACTGTTATGCACCAAAACATATCATCATCTCTGCGAATTAGAAGGTTCCGATAAGGCACCGTTTTCCTTCCGCGACCGCATGCATCATCATACGATCAACTGCTCCGATCCGGAAAGTTTTGAACTGATCAAAAACCTGCTCTTAGAATATATGCAGCTTTTTACTTCCAAACAGTTCAATATCTGCGCCGACGAAACCTTTGATTTAGGTAAAGGAAAAAATCATATACGCGCCGAGCAGGAAGGCGTTACGGCAGTTTACACTGATTTCCTGACTAAACTGAGTAATTTCATTACCGATAACGGGCGTATTCCGATGTTCTGGAGCGATATCATCTGTGAAGAGCCGTCTGCATACCGACAGCTTCCCGAGGAACTGATCTGCCTGCACTGGGATTATGATCCCGATCCGTCCGAGGACCGTCTCAGGAAGCTGGTTGAGGCTGGCGCAAAGAAGCTGTATGTATGTCCGGGCGTTCACGGCTGGAATCACCTGATCAATGTACATCATAATGCCTACGAGAATATAGCAGCCATGTGCCGCTACGGTCATAAATATCACACTATGGGCGTACTCACTACGGACTGGGGCGATTTCGGGCATATTAATCATCCCGCTTTCTCCCGTCTGGGGATGATCTACGGCGCCGCTTTCTCCTGGAGTGACCGGATTATACCGGAAGAAGAGATCAATTGCCGGATCAGCATGGTAGAATACGGCGATTCTTCTCTTACTCTCGCCTCGGTTTTCGAGAAGATCAGCCGTTTTGAAGCAT
>CAMWXF010000338.1 GCA_947178115.1 uncultured Lachnospiraceae bacterium | reverse complement strand
CCCCTGAAAACCACAATATCGCAGACATCCCCAATGCAGGCAATCGGCACACAGCCTCCCACGGCAGACGTACTATCCGCAAAACTGCACAATATGCAGCAGCGGCAGCCTGTTTAGCTTTGATTCTCGGTGTAACCGTGTTTAGCAGCGATGTCCATGCCGCTATTGAACATATACGCTGGAGCCTCAGCAGCGCCCTCGGACTTTCCGGAGATTTGGCTGACTATCGCGACATCATCAACACCACTGTCACCGATCACGGCTACATGATCACCTTGCAGGAAGTCATTGCGACAGATGAGAAACTGGTAGTCAATTACACGATTCAGCGCGAAGACGGAGAATCCATGGGAGAGATTCCTTTAATGCCCGACTCCGACCAGCTCTACATTAACGGAATGAATGCAACGAACGCCGTTTCCGGCGGCAGCGGATTTATTGACGATGAACACACCATCATCGGAATCAGCAGTACATTTGATGTGCCGGGTATAGATATGGCACAGGAAAACACTTATCAGCTTAAGCTTGAATCCTTGAACAATTATGATTTAGATACAAAAATAAAAGGAACATGGAATTTCTCTTTTACTGCGGACGGCTCCGACATAATCACCGATACGACGACGCTTCCGATCAGCCAGACGTTTACCGTTGCAGAAGGCGTGACCGTGATCTTGGAAGAACTCACTATGAACGAACTGGAACAGCGGATCAGCTACCGCATGGAAGGTTCCACAGATTATCTGCTGCAGCTTACCGCCACGGATTCCACAGGCAGACAGGCGCAGTTTGACACGAAAATTTTCCAAGGTGCAAACGGCATCGGTTATATGCAGAATCAGGAGATCATCGATGACGGGCGAATCAGCGAATCTGCCGAAACCGTGACGATGACGCTGTACGCGGTTGAGATTCCCAAAGAAAGCGGACGCATGAATGATGACTATGTACAGCTCGGAGAACCCTTTGAGGTGAAGCTGCGCTAATTGCTCTATTAATTGAACCACTAATTGCTCCATTATTTGATTCATTAATTGATTGATTCACTACGTGCTACATTAATCATTAATAAATTGTGTTAGTCCTAAAGTGGGTTATTGGCTACAATCCGCAAGCTGGGCATTCAGTATGAATGCAATATCAAATGATAAATCTTGAATACCGATCCATTTACGGTCTAACACCAAAAAATATTTCAGGCGCTATAAGTTGTTCTGCCTGCTTAGCGCCTGATTTTTTTATTAGGCGTATTGCCAATCTTAGCATGCATTTGTATGAAATTCAGAACAATGCAGATCGATTCAGATCAATTCATCTCGAAAAAACATTTCCATCCTCTCTGTCGGTTCTTTTCAGAACCTGCATAATTACATGATTAATCCTCATACAACAATATGGTCAGATTGTTCATGCCGAAGGTTCTGCTGAAAGTAACTTCCTGTGCCTGCTTCACGATCATTTCTATGCCTAAACTGTCATCCTCCAGCACTTCACCCCTTTGCAGCGCCTCCGCTTTTTTCTCCTTATAATACGTAATGGGATCGAACAGCCTGCCAGCACACCGCATATGCAGGATGATCTCCTTATCCATCCACATGATCCGGACATCCGCATACTGACCTCCCCAATCGGAAAGACAATGCTCAAATATGATGAGCAGCATTTCCTCCACCGCCAGCCCAATGGTCATGGAAATCTTGGACGGCATCTCTTTTTCCTTACAGAAAAGAATGATCTTCTCCGAGGCATCTGCGGCGGCCGCTGCCGTATTCTCCACTGTAAATGCCAGATACTTCTCCTCTTCCTCATAGCGGTCATCCAGCATAAGCATTCCCTTAAGATGTTTGTTCCTCTCACACCGTGTACAGACCACAGCCATATTCACAAGAAGCATCACACCCTCCGCTACCGCAAAAGACAGCCAGATCAAACCAGGAAGCTGAATATAGGAAAAGCAAAATGCCGACAACACCAGCACAGCAAATCCTCTCAAAAAAGTGAGTATGTTCGCCAGCCCTATCTTTTCCGTCGTAAAGTAGTAAAAAATATAAACATGATTCAGCATCCCCGGTAAAAAGCTGACCGCGAACATAATCACTGCCGGGACGAGCTGCGGCAGATCCGTCACGCCAAGCGCAGACCCGATCAGACGAGCTGACAGACAGATGACTGCCGTCATAATGAGAATTACACCGATTCCTTTACGCACCGCCTCCCGCACTACCGTCCGCATGCTGATGTTATCTTTTTCACCATAAAAGACTCCGATCAGCGGCGTGATCGTCTGGGCAATGCCGGATATCACGGAATTAGAGAAATTATTGATGGTTCCAATAACCGCAAATGCCGTCAGCCCGTCCTCGGAAAGTGCCCGTAGAATAATATAATTTAACACCACCGTCCGGAAAATATTGCACAGATTATTCAGCGCCATGGAACTTCCTGTCTTCACGATCTGCACGACACTATCTCCCACGCTCTTCACTTTCCCGAAGGTAAATCCCGACGGCCTCCCCAGCAGGAGGAACAGTCCGAAAAGATCCCCGCATATTGTACTTAAGACAAAAGAAAGTGCCACGCCGCGCATGCCCAGATCCAACACACCCACAAACAGAACATTAAACAACAGATCGAGCGCAAACATCATAAGGAACATATAAGTTCCCTGCCTGGGACGCCCGTCCACCTTAAGAAAATTGAACGGATAATACATGAGGGAGACGGACGCGCCGCCAAGCAGCAGTATGTGACCATATTCCCGCACATACGGCTCCGTATTAGGAGTCGTGCCCAACACGCGGACAAGCTGCGGAAACAGTGCCAGCCCGATAACAGTTACCAGTGCCGAAAGAGTAAGCG
>CAMWXF010000337.1 GCA_947178115.1 uncultured Lachnospiraceae bacterium | reverse complement strand
GGATCAGCTCGATCTCCGCCAGATTACCCGCCTCTCCCAGAATGTCTATATCACACTGCATAAACTGCCGATACCGCCCTCTCTGGGGTCTGTCCGCACGCCATACGTTACCCATCTGCAACGCCTTAAAAGGCGCGGGCAGCTCACTTACGTGATTGGAATAGTATCTGACAAGCGGCACTGTCAGATCATAGCGCAGTCCGCCGTCCACCAGATCATCCTCGCTCTGCGCCTCGCTAAGACGCAGCTTCTCGCCTCGTTTTAATATTTTAAAAATAAGTTTCTCATTCTCACCGCCCGCCTTGCAGTTTAAGTTTGCAAGATTCTCCACACAGGGCGTTTCGATGGATGTAAATCCGAAATTTCCGTAGGTTTCCTTGATCACTCCGATGACATAATCACGGATCTCCATCTCCTCCGGAAGGATATCTTTCATACCGGTAACCGGTTTCTTACTGAGTGCCATAATATCTCCTTGCTCCTATATTAGTTTACTGCTACGATTCTACACTGTTTCGGGGGGATTTTCAATCAGAATATTGCGCCGGCAGTCATAACCGTACAAATATTGTGCATCTTCACGCTTTCTCATTCCCTTCCCTGTCCACATGAAAGTATCTGCGAAATGCTACACAACGTAAAAGCCGGAACGCCCTATCCTATCATAAGCGTCCCGGTTTTATTCCATCGACATACAAAATCGATTTTACAACTCTTCTCCTAGTCGATCTTCAAAATCAGTTCCAGCACTCTCTTCGCACATCTTACCAGATCATCTCTGCCAATCGCGCCCTTCTCCATGGCTTCCTTCACACGCTCCGGGAAACCGCACGCCATCTTCACATCATTGCCGGCTTTGATTTCCTTATAATGTTCACCCCTCGTCCACCAGTCTGAGGTAACCATACCTTTATAGCCCCATTCGCCGCGCAGGATATCTTCCAGAAGCTCATGATTTTCGGAAGACCGATGCCCGTTTATCATATTATAAGCGGACATGATCACCCACGGATCAGCCTCTTTTACGATCATCCTAAAGCCTTTCAGATAAATTTCCCTGAGCGCACGCTCCGAAACTCTGGAATCGCTTTGTTTTCTGTTGGTTTCCTTATTATTACATGCAAAATGCTTCACTGCTGCCGCAATATGCTGTGATTGAATGCCTTTCACCATAGCAATTCCCAGCTTACCTGTCAGATAAGGATCCTCGGAATAGTACTCAAAATTGCGCCCGCAGTATGGATTTCTATGAATATTTACCGCAGGGGTCAGCCACACGGCAATATTATTTTCCTTCACTTCTTCCGCTCCGGCTTTGCCCACCTGCTCTATCAATTCCGTGTTCCATGTTGAGGCAAGCAGTGTGGCGCAGGGCCATGCGGTAGTATTCAGGCATATCCTGAGACCCGCCGGTCCGTCCGCAGTCATAATGTTGGGTACGCCATATTCCGGAAGATTGCCGTAACCGAAAGTATTGGCTACCGAAGTATTCGGCTGTCCGCCCAGCATATGAATCAGGTCTTCATCACTTAACTGTGCGACAAACTCTTCCATCGTCATTCTGCCCTCTGCTACTTCTATAAAAGGTCTTGCCCCTTCTGCATAAGGCTTCAAGAGCAGATAGCTTTCCCGGCTTCTGACTGGCGCAGTTAATCCTTCTTCCGAACCGCCTTCCATCTTTACAAGCACACACTCGTCAGGGTCGTTCGCCTGTGATAAGGGAAGTTCCTCATAACTGCCGTCCGCAAGCATCCGCTTCTTCAGACTGGTCGGCGCCGCCTTCCTGCTTAACTGTTCCACCACTTCATTTTCCGTAAGAGTCAGGGAAAAGTCCAGTTTGCAAGTATCTCTTACCGAATTGCCCACATAGAATTCATAGGTTCCCTTTTCCAGCACATACGCTGATTCCGCAACCTTTCCTAAATCATCATAGGATGCCATTTCATTTCTGGCAAATTCCAGTACTACTGTCTGACTCTCTCCGGGCATAAGGCTTCTTGTCTTTGCAAATGCAGCCAGTTCTCTGTATGGCTTCTGCAATATGCCCTGCGGTGCACTGTAATATGCCTGTACCACTTCCTTGCCCTCTGTTTTACCGACATTCGTCACCTGCACGGTGATCCTGATCACACCGTCCTCCATCAGAGCCTTGTGGGGAACTATCTCAAACTGTGTATATGACAGACCGAATCCAAAAGGATAACATACTTTACTGTCCGCTCCCGGAATCGTTTCAAAATAGCGATACCCAACATAAATATCTTCCGTATAATCTACATAATGCGGAGATTCATGGAAGTTTTCCGTGGATGGATAATCTTCCAGACATCCCGCAAAAGTATCCGAAAGCTTACCGGAAGGAGATGCCTTACCGCAGAGGAGCTCTGCCGCCGCAAGCCCGCCTGCCATACCGGCCTGCCATGCCACAAGTACGGATGAAATCGCAGCGTCATCCTTGAACCATGTAGTATCTATGACACCTCCGATATTTAATACCACTGCCACCTTCGCAAAGTTTTCCTTTACCTTCTGAATCATTTCCTTTTCTTTTTTGGTCAGATAAAAATCCCCGTCCTCAAAAATTTTTCCTGCAATCTTGGGCATACTGGTTTCCGTTTCCCAGGGATTATACTCTCCGTCATACTCCACGCTGGAACGATCCCAGCCCTCTCCCGAAAAGCGGCTGATGGTGATAATTGCCGTATCTGCAAATACCTTCGCTCCCTCCACCAACTCGTCCGGAAGAGACGGCTCTACTGTCATACCGGGCGCCGCACCCTTAGCATACTGTTCCTTTACGTCATTGCGATAAAAATCAGACAGTGGTTCAAATAATGTCACCGTATCCTCCTGAAGCTTCAACCCGTCATACAG
>CAMWXF010000336.1 GCA_947178115.1 uncultured Lachnospiraceae bacterium | reverse complement strand
ATGATTCTGAAAATCAGCAGTGGGGCATATTGCATAGCAATTATGTGGTTTGTAGCGAGCATGATTATCATCTATTCTGTTTTTGACGGTTTTATGTTTCTGCCGGTTCTGGTTTTGTTTATATTTGAGTATTGTTATCTGTATAGTGATGTGTTTTTTTCTAAGGGAGATGATGTATATCATATTGGTGAGAACTTCCACTTTACGGATTTGGCGATCAGCTTTATAGGGACCGCGCTTTTCATTATTATGTTGATCTATATTCAGGAGAAATTCTATCTGCATCAGCAGTGGAAGATCAAGCGCAGCAGCCGTAAGATAGAGCGAGCAGGCACCGCCAAGAGACAATTCCTGAAGAATATGTCCTACGAGATAAGAACACCCATGAATTCGATTATCAACCTGTCTGAGATTATGCTTAAGGGAGAACAGGATGATGAGACACGGAGTAGTATCAACACGATCAGAAGTGCGGCATATGATTTACTGGCTATCATTGACGACGTTCTTACATATGCCAGAATCGATGCGGGAGATATGCACCTGATCAAGAGTACTTACAGTTTTGAGAAACTGATCAAGGGAATTATACGTACGATCTCGGAGGAATTGCAGAAAAAGAAATTATATCTGGATATGAAGATAGACGGAAATATACCGAAAGAGCTTCTGGGTGACAGTGTCACGATCCGTCAGATCTTTCTGTATCTGCTCTTTATCTCCATTGATTTTACGGCGAGCGGAAGAATTGTTCTTGAGGTCAGATGTGAGAGGGATATAGAGACGGGAGTAGCAACATTCTATTGTATGGTCGCGGATACCGGAAAAGGATTGTCTCAGATAGACATACAGTCGCTTTTCGGCATGTATGAAACTTATGACTCCAGGCAATCCAGCAATCTGAAAGGAGTCGGCCTCAAGTTTACCATCTGTAAGGAACTGCTTGCCATGATGCAGGGCGATATCAAGGTAGAAAGTATTGAGGGGATCGGATTATCCACCACATTTACTTTTCGGCAGGAGATCGTCGATGCGTCGCCTATGATTCGTTTAGAGAATGAGAAGAAACCCAGCGTGCTGATTTATGCGGATAATGATATCAGCATTGCAAGGTGGCAGGATATCATGGAGACATTCGATGTCAGACCTGTATACAGCCGCAATTATTACGGGTTCGATCATGCCATTCAGGAGAAACATTTCGACTTTATTTTTGTTCCGGATGCGGCGTATGAGAATCTGTCCAATATTATTTCCCTGTATCGGTGCCAGGAGTATACGTATGTGACTTCGGGGTATGATGCGGTTTACGGCGATTATGGTAAGTGTCGGCTTATATATCGGCCGTTTTCGTGTATTACGATCTCTATGGTATTGAATAACAGATGGAACAAGGAAGATTATAAGAAGAGTTCTCTGGAGGAGACCTTTACGGCAAGGAAAGCCAGAGTGCTCGTCGTGGATGATAATGCGGTAAATCTGAAAGTTGCGGCGGGTATATTCAGCAAATATGGCATTGATATTGCAGTAGCCACCAGTGGACAGGACGGCATCAGGAAATTGGAGAACGAAAAGTATGATCTGGTACTGTTGGATATGGTTATGCCGGATCTGGGCGGTGATGAAGTACTCAGACAGATCCGGGCTAAGGAAGATCACTATTACAAGGAGCTGCCTTTTGTAGCGCTGACTGCGCAGAACGGTGCGAATGTCAGGGAGGAGATGCTGGAACTTGGATTTCAGGAATATCTAGCCAAGCCGGTTAAGCGAAGATATCTTGAAAAATGTCTGCTGGAGTTTTTGCCGGAAAGGCTGATCGAGCATGTCAAGGCAAAGGACGACAGGGATGGACAAGGTAAAAATAAGTCTATATCAAAGACCGGAGAAAAGAAACAACCGGAGAGCGGGCTGAACAAAGATAAAGGTCTTTTAAATATCGGTTTTAATCAGGAAGCGTACGCGGCAATTCTGAATACCTATTATACGGAAGGTCTGAAATATCTGGAGCTTCTGCCGAATCTGCTGGAAGTTGGAGATATCCAACTTTTTACCACAGACGTGCACGGAATCAAAAGCTCCAGTGCCGCCATCGGCGCCATGGAAATATCCGCGCTTTTTAAAGAGCTGGAGTTTGCGGGTAAAGCGGGTGATACCGATACGATCAACAGGCAGTTTGACTCATGTCTGGAAAAATTCAGAGAGATACTCGGTGAGGTGAAAGAATATCTGATCAGTATCGGAAGCTTCAATGAGGCGGAGACAGAGCAGAATACCGAGGAGAAGGAAGCAGAAGAATTGACGGCACAGATATTGCAGAACCTCAAGACGGAACTGGACAAAATGAATCTGAAGGTGACAGACAAGCTTGTGCCGGAGATGGCTTCCAGAAATTTCGGTGCAGATGTTAATGCGCAAATGAGGAAATTGAAAGAGGCATATGATATGTTTGATTTCCATCAGGTTAAGGTGATTTTGAATGAGATGATGTCCGGCCGCACAGATGAAAGTGAGAATTAATAGTTGACAAAGTTGGATGATTCGTATAAATTATAGTCAGTGACAATAGAAATACAGGCGATGATAAGAACAAGTAGTAGGTTACGGAACGTACAGAAAGCAGCCGGTTGATGAGAGGCGCACGGGAAGTTTTTTATGAATACATCTTGGAGCTTCACGGCAGAATGGCGGGTCCTAGTAGGTCGTGACGGGGAATGCACGTTATAGCAGGAGAGTATCAGGAAGAGATGATTCGTATAAGAATATATCTTGGAATCGTACTCGTTGAGGCCGGCAATGTGAGTTGTCTGTAAAAATAGGTGGTACCACGAGAGTAACCTCGTCCTATGTGTTTATATACACAGGACGAGGTTTTTTGCGC
>CAMWXF010000335.1 GCA_947178115.1 uncultured Lachnospiraceae bacterium | reverse complement strand
GCCTCCGCTTCCTTCTTATCCGATTCGTCCATGTTATTGACGATCTCTTTCGCCTTTGCGGCAGCCTGCGGATCACCCACACTCTCCAGAGCCTTTTGGAATGCCTGCTCCATGACCTGCTCTGTCACCTTCTCAGTCACTGCGGATTTGATCCCATCCGCCAGATTTCCCCGCACCAGCCCGATCAAAACAACTGCACACACTACTATAACAAGGCTTAGTAAGATGACAATTCCCATCCCTTTCTTCTTTTTCTTTCCACGTCTACTCATAACGTCTCCTTTAATCAAAACTTACATTCTTTCTTAAAACCCATCTCGCATGACGAGTTTTCACTTAAACTTATTCATGTTAATTATACCCAAAAAGTCATTTCCTGCAATCAGTTTCTCAACCTTGCAGCATATGACTGTGCAATTAAGGAAACGGTCTGATTCGAAACCCTTATATAAAAAATTGTATCTGCTTTTAGAAGCAAAATAAAACAACAAACAATATGAAACGCCGGAAAATCAATCCCGGCGTTTCATCATTGATTTTAATTCTATGCTTTCACCAATCTCACGGTCTCCCTTGCAATGGCAAGTTCTTCATTGGTGGGAATCACCATTGTGGTCACTTTAGAGCCCTCATCGGAGAGAATCACTTCTTCACCCCGGATTTGATTCTTTTCCGGGTTAATATTCGTTCCTAGGAAACCGATATATTCCCCGATCTGCGCCCTTGCCGCGGCATTGTTCTCACCTACTCCGGCAGTAAACACGATAATGTCTACTCCGTTCATCGCCGCAGCGTACGCGCCAATATACTTCGCTACCCGATAGGCAAATGTTTCCAATGCAGTCTTGGCCGCCTCATTTCCCTGCGCTTCCGCCTCTGCCAGATCCCGGAAATCGCTGGAAACGCCGCCGGACAGACCGAGTACACCGGATTTCTTATTGCAGATATTGATAACTTCCGCCGCGCTGATTCCCTCTTTTTCGGCAATAAAAGTAATAATCGCGGGATCTAAATCTCCTGAGCGTGTTCCCATAATCAAACCTTCCAATGGTGTAAGCCCCATGGAAGTATCTACGGACTCACCATATTTTACCGCAGACACCGAAGCGCCATTGCCGAGATGGCACACAATGATTTTCAAATCCTTAATGTCTTTTCCCAAAATCTGTGCCGCACGTTTAGAAACAAAATCATGGCTTGTGCCGTGGAAACCATAGCGGCGTACTTTGTATTTCTCGTAATAGGACAATGGCAGCCCGTACAGATATGCCTTCTTCGGCATAGTCTGGTGAAATGCCGTATCAAACACACCAACCATCGGCACATTCGGCATGATCTCCTTACAGGAATTAATACCAATCAGATTCGCCGGATTGTGAAGCGGCGCCAGATCGTTACACTGTTCGATCACTGCCAGCACTTCGTCGTTCAGCACAACAGATGTTGCAAACTTCTCTCCGCCATGGACAATACGATGTCCTACCGCGTCGATCTCGTCAAGAGACTTTATCACACCCACCTGCGGATCGGTCAGCTTCTCAATCACAAGCTGTACCGCCGCTGTATGATTCAGCATATCCGCCTCCGTTTTTACTTTTTCTCCGCCTGCGGGCTGATGGACAATAGCGCTGCCATCAATGCCAATTCTCTCACACAATCCCTTTGCAAGCACCTCCTCTGTATCGCTGTTGATCAGCTGATATTTTAAGGAAGATGAACCACAGTTAATAACTAATACATTCATTGCTTTACCCTCTTTCTTCTTAATTATTCTGACAACCAATCAGTATCGAAACCTTCCAATAGCATTGCTACAGTTTATTTCTAATATGCCCTGCCCCAATAAACCATCTTTTTGGCGGGTTTACCACAGCATACGCACGTATCCCCGATATTTTCCTGTTCAAAAGGCATACAGCGGCTTGTAACGGCAAGTTCTTCTTTGATCTTATCCTCGCAATCCTGCTCTCCACACCACATAGCTTTAACGAAACCGGACTTCTCCGTAAACAACTTGCGGAACTCATCCATATCCTTAGCCACATAAGTATGCTCATCTCTGTGTGCTCTTGCGCGCTCCAGCATTTCCGTCTGCATTTTGTCAAGAATTTCTCTCACTTTAGCTTCCAATTCATCCAGAGAAACTTCTATCTTCTCCCTCGTATCACGACGGCAGATCACGCACTTGTTCGCCTCAATATCCTTAGGCCCGATCTCCACACGGATGGGAATACCGCGCATCTCCTGCTCAGAGAATTTCCAGCCGGGACTCTTATCTGCATCATCTACTTTCACGCGGAAGTTACTTAACTTATCTTTTAACTCATAAGCCTTATCCAGCACACCCTCTTTCTTCTGCTGGATCGGTATGATCATGATCTGGGTAGGTGCGATTCTGGGAGGCAGAACAAGCCCGGAATTATCACCGTGCACCATAATAACCGCACCGATCAGACGGGTAGTCGCACCCCACGAAGTCTGATGCACATATTTCAAAGTATTATCCTTATCCGTGAACTGAATGCCGAATGCCTTGGCAAAACCGTCTCCGAAGTTATGGCTGGTTCCGGACTGTAATGCCTTACCGTCATGCATCAATGCCTCAATGGTGTAAGTTGCTGTGGCACCCGCAAATTTTTCCTTATCCGTCTTACGCCCTTTGATCACGGGGATCGCTAACACTTGCTCGCAGAAATCAGCGTACACATTAAGCATCTGTATCGTTCTCTCTTCTGCTTCCTCCGCCGTCGCATGTGCGGTATGACCTTCCTGCCATAAGAACTCACGACTCCGAAGGAAAGGTCTGGTTTCTTTCTCCCAACGCACCACGGAACACCACTGGTTGCATACCTGAGGCAGATCACGGTAAGACTGTATCGCATTCTTATAATAATCGCAGAACAGCGT
>CAMWXF010000334.1 GCA_947178115.1 uncultured Lachnospiraceae bacterium | reverse complement strand
GTGACCATGGAGTGGTCGATATTGTTGTAGCGGTGCTGGCCGTTACGTCCTACACAGTAGAGATTGTCGATAGTCTTCAGATAGTCTACCAGCGTATCGATTTCCTTGTATGTATCGAAGTAGGCAGGGTACGCTTTCTTCACACGCTCCACGTGGGAATCCATGACGTCATCGGGGCTGTCGATCAGCCCCATACTGAGAATTTCCTTTACTGCAAACTTTGTAAATTCTTCGTCAGGCATTGTCCAGTATTTATCACCTTCGGAGACAAAATATTCCAAACCGATCCAGACGGTATTTTCTAAATCTTTAATCATGTAGGGAGACCAGTTATTATAAATCTGAAAGCGTCCGAGCTGTACGGTGCGATCCTGCACATAGACCCAGCAGTCAGGAACGATATTGCTTATGGTCTTCATTTTTGTTTTGTTTTTCAGATTGAGTTTCGGCAGCAGGAGACCGACGGTCATATAGTCGCGGTAAGGAAGTCCGGCGGCAATTCTGGCGGGCTCAGGCGGCACGTCGTTCATGCCTGCGACTAAGTCTTTGACGGGCATGGAAGAGATGAAAATATCTCCGTCTGCGTTTTTTTCTTCCCCATTTGTTTCATAGGTCAGTGAAGTGATGTGATCGTCATTATTCTTATGCAGTTTTGTAACTTTGCAGCCGGTAAGGATCGTGCCTCCCAGTTTTTTAATTTCTTCTGCCGTTACTTCCCATAACTGGCCGGGACCGAGTTTCGGATAGCTGAATTCTTCAATCAAAGAAGTCTCGACTTTGCGGTTTTTCTTACCGGGCAGTATTTTAGAGAACATGTCCTTTATGATCGCCGCAATGGATAGTCCCTTTACGCGCTGATTACCCCAGTCAGATGCAATCTCACTCGGATGTCTGCCCCAGAGGTTTTCCGTATAGTATTCAAAAAAGATGGAATACAGCTTTTTTCCAAAGCGATTGATATAAAGATCTTCTAAGGAGTTTTCCTCTCTTTTGTGGATAACAGAAGTTAAGTAGCTAAAACCTGCCTGAATGTCGGTAATCAGTCCCAGATTCGTAAAAGTTTCCAGTTTAAAAGAAATCGGATAATCAAAAAATTTCTTGTTGTAGTAAATGCGTGAAACCCTGTGACGGCGCAGCATAACCCGGTCCTCTTTCTCCGGATCGGGACCGCCGGGAGCAAGGGGCATTTTACGATCCAGGACAATGTCGTCATAAGTCGGCGCGCCCTGCAGGGGCAGCATATTGTTCCACCATTCGTTTACTTCCGGTACTTTGGAGAAGAAACGGTGTCCACCCATATCCATGCGGTTGCCTTTATAGTTTACGGTCTTGGAGATGCCGCCCATGGCATCGCTTTCTTCCAGAACTACGACCTCATAATCTTTGCTTTGCTTTAATAACTCATACGCGGCGGTGAGACCGGCAGGTCCTGCGCCGATAATGTATACTTTTTTCATGGAATACCTCGCACTCTGTATTGTTGTTCGCATTTGGCGGCATGTTGGCCGACGAATGACTCCGACAGACATCAGTGTACCATATTTGCGGGAAATTGTACAGTATGGTATACTAAAACATGAAGTTATGCTAAGGTGTCAAAGAACGCCGCCTAAGTATAACTGAGTCATGTTTGGGAGAATGCGAAGAGGGGATAGAAAAGGAATGGATAAGGAAACCGCAGCGGTTACGATCATAACGCCGACTTACAATCGTGCGGATCGCTTAAAGGATTTATATGAGAGCCTGAAAAGACAGACGGTGCGGGAGTTTGAATGGCTGATCGTAGACGACGGCAGTACGGATCAGACAAGGCAGACGGTGCAGGACTTTTGCGCACAGGAACAGGTCAGGGTCCGTTATCTACATAGGGAGAACGGCGGTAAACACAGGGCGTTAAATACAGGAATTTCCACGATAGATACGGAATTGACTTTTATTGTGGACAGTGACGATTATCTGCCTGATGATGCGGTCGAAACGATACTTGCATATCATGAGAAGTATAAAGAGAAGAAAGGGCTGTGCGGCTATTCCTTTCTTCGGTGTTATCCGGACGGGAGAGTCAACACGTCATATTTTAACCAGGACGAGGAGATATCAACCTACCGTGATGTCCGGATCAACGGTGGCATAGGCGGTGACAAGGCGGAGGTATTCTATACGCGGATTTTGAAGCAGTTTCCCTTTCCGGAGTATGAGGGGGAGCGGTTTCTGCCGGAGGATTTGGTCTGGATGCAGATGTCAGGTCCGTACCGTATGGTGCATATCAACAAATGCATCTATATCGGTGAATATCTGGAGGGAGGACTTACCAGAACCGGCCGCGCGATGAAGATCTATTCGCCGAGAGGAATGATGCAGCGTTCGACTGTATATTTAGATGACGACGGCGTGTATCTGAAGGTAAAATTGAAAATGATGCTGTTGTATATTATCTATGGCAGATTTGCACGGATTCCCGTCGGCAGGTTGTATACGGGAACATCGCGGAAACTGCTGTTTGCAGTATCCGTACTGCCGGCCGGGCTGTTATATCATAAGTGGAAAAAGGAAAACGAGAGGAAATAGAGCATGAAGATTGTGTTTGTTCTGCCGGATATGCCGGGCGGTGGTTCGGAGCGTGTCGTGGCGATGCTGGCGAATGAATATGTGAAAAGAGGATATCAGGTGGCGGTCTTACTGTTTGCGGGAGATCATGTGGCCTATCCTTTGGATGAGAGAATAGAAGTCTTTATAGCCGGACAGCCTTCGGACGGGAATCCGCTCATACAGATCAAAAGGCTGTTTAAAATGAGGCGGTATTACCGGAAGAACAAACATTGTTATATTTTCTCGTTCTGTGTGAGAGGCACCATTTTTTCAGTGCTCGCCGCCGCGGGGATTCCTCACAGACTACTGGTGTCAGAGC
>CAMWXF010000333.1 GCA_947178115.1 uncultured Lachnospiraceae bacterium | reverse complement strand
AGACCTTAGCGACGATTACGTTCCAGAACTTCTTTAATAAATTTGAGAAAAAAGCAGGTATGACCGGTACTGCGCTGACGGAGGAAAAGGAATTCCGCGACATCTATGGCATGGATGTGGTGGAGATCCCGACCAACAGACCGATTGCCCGTGCCGATCATCAGGACAGTGTCTATAAGACGAGAAGAGAGAAGCTGCGCGCGATCGTAGGAGCGGTGAAGGAGGCTCATGCCAAAGGACAGCCGGTTCTGGTGGGTACGATCAATATCGACGCTTCCGAAGAGTTAAGCGTCCTGCTTAAGAAGAACGGTATCGAGCATAAGGTTTTGAATGCGAAATTCCATGAGATGGAGGCGGAGATCGTAGCGGACGCCGGTATTCATGGAGCAGTGACCATCGCTACGAACATGGCCGGACGTGGTACGGATATCAAGCTGGACGAGGAATCAAGAGCCGCAGGCGGGTTAATGATCATCGGTACGGAACGGCATGAATCCAGACGTATCGACAATCAGCTGCGCGGACGTTCCGGCCGTCAGGGAGATCCGGGCGAATCCAGATTCTATATTTCACTGGAAGATGATCTGATGAGGCTATTCGGTTCTGACAGAATGATCGCGATGTTTAACGCACTGGGTATTCCGGAAGGACAGGAGATCGAGCACAAGGCGTTGACGAAGGCGATCGAGTCTGCACAGAAGAAGATAGAGAACAATAACTTCGGTATCAGAAAGAGCCTGCTTGAATACGATCAGGTGATGAACGAGCAGAGAGAGATCATCTACGAAGAGAGAAGACGTGTCTTAAACGGCGAGAGCATGCGGGATGTGATCTACAAGATGATTACCGACATCACAGAGAATTGTGTGGATATCTGCATCGGTGACGATACCGATTTTGATGAATGGGATTTCAATGAGTTAAATACTCTGCTGCTTCCTACAGTACCGTTAAAACCGCTTAGTCCGAACCGCGTACTGAAGCCGAAGAAAAACAGCTTAAAGCAGCAGTTAAAAGAGGAAGCTGTCAAGCTCTATGAGAACAAGGAAGCAGAATTCCCCGAACCGGAGGCGATCCGGGAGATCGAGCGCGTGATTCTGCTTAAGGTTATCGACAGAAAATGGATGGATCACATCGACGACATGGAGCAGCTTCGTCAGGGCGCAGGCTTACAGGCCTACGGTCAGAAGGATCCGCTGGTGGAATACAAACTGAGCGGTTACGAGATGTTTGATGAGATGACGCAGAATATCAAAGAAGAAACCGTGCGTCTGCTCTTTAACGTCCGTATCGAGCAGAAGGTAGAGAGAGAACAGGTAGCCAAAGTAACCGGCACCAACAAAGACGATACCCTCCAGAAGGGACCCGTAAAGCGTATGGAAGCCAAGGTCTACCCCAACGATCCCTGTCCCTGTGGTTCCGGCAAGAAGTACAAGCAGTGTTGTGGACGAAAGTAATAAATTATTTTATAAAGAAAAGGTGGTGACGTTAAGTGGTAGAATTGGATAACATGAAATCCGAACTTCTTAGTTACGAAAGTCCCTTAGCGGAAGTGAGGGATTCACTTTGACTTAGATAACAAGTCGAAGCGGATTGAAGAATTGGAGATGGAAATGCAGGCACCGGACTTCTGGAATGATCCGGAGAAATCCAACCAGAAGATGCGGGAGTCCAAGGGTCTGAAAGATATCGTTAATACGATGAACTCGCTGAGCAGTCAGTATGATGATATTCTCACACTTATCGAGATGGGGTATGAGGATAACGACCCTGCGATCATACCGGATATAGAGGCGGAACTTAAGGAATTCAAGGAGACCTTTGAGAATATCCGTATTAACACATTATTATCCGGTGAGTATGACCGAAATAATGCGATATTAAAGCTGAACGCGGGAGCAGGCGGCACGGAGAGCTGCGACTGGTGCAGTATGCTTTACCGCATGTATACGAGATGGGCAGAGCGTAAAGGCTTTGCACTGGAGGTGTTAGACTATCTCGACGGCGACGAGGCAGGAATCAAGTCGGTGACTTTCCAGATCAACGGAGAGAATGCCTATGGCTATCTGAAATCGGAGAAAGGTGTACACAGACTGGTGCGTATTTCCCCGTTTAATGCGCAGGGCAAGCGCCAGACGTCTTTCGTATCACTGGACGTTATGCCGGATATTGATGAAGATGTGGATGTGGAAATTAAAGACGAGGATATCCGTATTGATACCTACAGGAGCAGCGGCGCCGGAGGTCAGCATATCAACAAGACTTCCTCGGCGATCAGAATCACCCATTTTCCTACGGGAATCGTGGTGACCTGCCAGAATGAGCGTTCTCAGTTCCAGAATAAAGATAAGGCGATGCAGATGCTGAAGGCGAAGCTGTATATGCTCAAACAAGAGGAAAATGCGGAGAAGCTGTCCGATATCCGGGGAGATGTGAAAGAGATCGGATGGGGTAATCAGATCCGCTCCTATGTCATGCAGCCATATACCATGGTGAAGGATCACAGAACGGAAGAGGAATCCGGCAATGTCAATGCGGTGATGGATGGTGCGATTGATCCTTTTATCAACGCGTACCTGCGGTGGATTAATTCAGTGTAATCAAATAGTGATTTTTGGGATTTAGGAAAAGTAAAACCCTGAGCGAGGATTGAAAGATTCAGCTCAGGGTTTTTGATATGCAGAAATCATTATCTTTTCTCTCTCACCAAGTCCAGATAGAACTCCGCCAGTGTTGCATTGATATAGGGGAGTACCCACAGCATGGCAATGCCGCAGGAGAGCAGACAGGGAATCAGATAGGGGAGAAAACTAATATAAATATATAACAGTTTGAGCCTGTGCCCGCTTGTCAGACGGCGGCTTGTGGAAAGCAGCTCGCGCGGTGTATACTGCGGAAAATCATGCAACAGAAAAAAGACCTGC
>CAMWXF010000332.1 GCA_947178115.1 uncultured Lachnospiraceae bacterium | reverse complement strand
CCGCTCATATAATTTCTTGTAAGTCTCATATAAACTCTCCCTTCTGTCTGCATGTCAAACCTACACTATATATATCGATATCCCACAGTCAAAGTAAAGCGGTTTGTAATCAACCATACAGTTTTTGTCATATATTATTTCCCTGCAGCATGATCGTCAGAATAAACATCCCGTCTCTCACCTCGTACTGCATCGTCCCGTAATATTTCTCCGCGCAGCTTCGCATATTACTCATGCCAAAGCCATGGTCCTGCTCGTTTATTTTCGACGTTTGCAGTTCCCCGTTCTCAGACCGTATTATGCGATCCTCACAAGTATTTTCCACCACCAGGAAAAACATCCGTCCTTTGACATATCCCCGAATCCGGACGCTTCTATGCCGCTCCTTCGTCACACGCCTGCAGGCCTCTATCGCGTTATCCAGAGCGTTATTCAATAAAATACCCAGATCAAACGCCTCTATCCCCAGTTCCGAGGGAAAGAGCAGATCACCGTCCAGCGCAATATCCTCCTGCTCACAGATCTGTCCTTTACGGTTTAAGATAACATCCGTTACTGGATTTCCCGTGCTAAACTGCAATGCCAACCTGTCTGCCGACCTGTGCATACTGTACAGATACTGCTCCGCTTCCTGTCCGAGCCGCTCCGGTATCTGTCCACTCTGCACACTGACTTGCAACAACTGCTCCATGTCCGCCACGTAATTATTCAGATCGTGGCGCATACCGCGGATACCGTCATAGAGCTGCTCCAGCTCCTTCACATGAGCTGTCATATCCGCCAACTGCTGCTTATAAAACAACATACTGCTTTTATGCTCCTCCGAACGCATCAGCTCGCCGTATATCTTCCTGCTGACAACGATACAGATCAGACACAGAACGGCAATCGTGGGCACCACCACATACATGCTGCCGTGTTTCTCATATAAGAAGTCAATCTCTGTTCCTTTTCTGGTGTAAAAAGACACCCTCCATGACACATCAAACGCCATACCGATAATCGGAGTAAGCATAAGAAACCGAAGTCCCTGCCTGTCAATCTCCGTCACGCTTCCTGTCTGATACCGCCGAAACATTTTGAGAGTTATATACATGAGCAGCAGATATCCCACCGCATATGCATATAGGCTTACAGACTGTAGCTGCCTCGTGATCTCCATATACCGTTCCGGGACGATCGTCTCATGAATCAGTCTTTCATCCAGATACTCCAGATATCCCATTATCGAAAAATGCCATATACTGTGCAGGGTAAACCGCGCCATCTCCTGTACCGTATAGAATACGAGCAGCACATACAGCTTCGCCTGCCATCGGCCTTGATAGAGGATATTCATCGCCAGAAAGCTGCACGCGAAAATACATATCAGTTTCACGATACTATAACTGCTGTTATTCACTTCCCCTGCTTCATTCATATAAAGTACACGGTTCACCCAAACCGAATTCGACATCCAATAACTGAGAAGAAATGCCTGCATGAAAAAAAGTACCCTTCCGACGGAACGATACTTCTCCTTCAACTGTATAATATCTTTGCACAAAAACAATAACATTCCCGCTCTCACCAACTGCTCCATCAGATCAAGCACTTTCTCCGTCATCGTTTCACTCCTTTAGATACTTACAGTAAAGTTTGACAAACTCACTGTATTTCTGCTTGGCCAGATAGATCCTCTCCCCGTTTCCGACGATGATGCTGTCATGATCGTATCCATCCACTGCAGACAGCGCCACCAGATATCCTCTGTGACAACGATAGAATCCCTCACCAAGCACTTCTTCCAGATGATTCATCCGCTCATAGTATTCCAGACAGCCTGTCTTCATATGCAGGATCACCTTACGTCCGCTGTTCTCCACATAGAGAATATCCTCCACCGGAACCCTTCGATGACTTCCCTCCGTCTTGACCAACAGATATCTGGGCGCCGTCTGTCTCTTCTCCACTTCCTGAACAGCACGTTTCAGAACATCTGTCATTTTATTATGGTCCACGGGCTTCATCAAATAATGGAACGCACCTACATCAAATGCCTGAAAAACCTGTTCCTTCACCCCTGTCACGAAAATCAGGATGGCCTCCGAGCGCTCCTTAAGCCGTCTCGCCGTCTCCATGCCGTCCATGCCCTCCATAGCAATGTCCAGAAGCACGATATCCGGCTGCCATCCTTCCTCAACATTTTCTAATAACTTCATCCCTGAATCAAACTCTCTTGTCTGCGCCTGAGAAAATTCCTTCTCAAGCAAGGTGCGAATCCTTTCTCTCCCTCTTACATCGTCATCGCAAATCGCTATTCTCATGTTTCCCTCATATCCTCAGTCTGCCGCCTCTTATCATATCTGCGGCAATTTATGCGCAGATTCCATGTACTTCACATGTCACGGCGCAGGAAAGCAAAATTCACCATCCTGATATTATATCGGCATACATATGAGTTTTATTCTTTGATATGTCACGAAACAATATATTTTTGTCACAAACAGAGCATATCCATCCTAAAGCTGATCGTCCACCGTACTTCCTTTCAGATCCTCTTCCAACAGCTTCATCTTATGAAGCATAGTCTTGATCTCGGACTGGATATCGGAAACATTGCCCACATTACCCACGCCGGCATCTATCATAGTCTCCAACAGATCCGCATCTTCTCTGGAACGTTCCTCCGCTTCCCTGCGCAGTTCTTCCTGCTCCTCACTGCGCTCATGAGCCGCATCGATCTGCGCTTCCAGCTCTTCTTTCTTCTCGTTGCGCTCCGCGATCTTCTCTTCCTCTTCGGCTTTCTCCTCCGCCTTCTCCTTGGCTTCCTCACGAGGCTCTTCCAGCTCCTCGTCCACATGCTCCTTGGCCTCGTCGATCATCATTCCGAGGATCTCCTTACCGGCGGCTTCCATCACTTCATCGGCCTGCTTCTGCGCATCCACCATT
>CAMWXF010000331.1 GCA_947178115.1 uncultured Lachnospiraceae bacterium | reverse complement strand
GCTACGCTTTTTACGGAGCGGGAGCGCGGCTTCGTAGATATTAACTTTCATCTGCGCGGACGTTTTCCCTACTCCATAACAGCCCTCCTAAACAGCATCCACGTACTGACAAAATAACACCCCAGCAAAATCCCCAGAATACACACCATGATCCCCACCTGCGACAGCAAAGTCCTCCAACCGACATAAGCGACAATCTGCGCACTGATCATTTCAAAAAAATACACCACAATAATAACCGATATCAGCACCGCCGTCACCACCGGCAGCCCGAACCATACGGCTAACTGCTTTATGATCAGACGCTCTGCCTCCTGCCCGTCCACACCAAGTTTATGAAGAACCCCGAACCGGTATCTGACATGAACGCTGTCTGACAACTGCTGCAAAGAGAGAATGGTAAGACAGATGATCATCAACACAACCGCACTGTATATCATGGCCGCCTGCAATACGAAATTGTTCGCGATCACACTGTTGATCTGGTGAGTACTCGTCCGAATATAATACCGGTTACCCTCACCGTCCGGCGTTTCCGGGTATTCTTGTTCGAACGCCGCCTCCAGAGCAAGCGCCGCCTCGTAGGATATCGTCGTCTCCGTCTGGATATAACGGTTTCGCATAACTGCAAGCAGATTCCGACACACGCTGTCAGGAAATACATAGATCACATCCGTATAAGCATTATAGACTGTCTCCCCCATCGTCTCTTCATAGAAGCCGTTATCCGCAAGGGTAAGCGTCCCCATATCCGTCGAAACCGCTGTGTGCTCTCTTAAGAATTCATCCCTCTCCTCCACGGTCGCGATCGTCTTCCACTGGGTTGTAAACTCATTTTCCTCTAAACTGATGCGCCCATAACCCAACATTTCCCGCAGCGCATTATAATCGGACAGCGATATCGCCGTCACCGGAAAATCCAACTTGATCCGGTTATCGAACTCATCCCTGCGCGGCAGATAAAGACTGAACGTACAGTCATAAACCGCCTTTATACCCTTTTCTGCCATAAAAGATGTGACAAGTTCATAATCGCCCTTCGGCAGATCTGCTTCCTCGTACACGCTGTTATAGCGCGAGGCGATCTGGATGTCATACATCGACCGACTATCCAGATATCCGGAGGACCATCCCGTCAATGCCGGACCTGCCACGAACAGAATGACGGAAAGCACAAACGTCAGGCAGATCAGCGTCATCGTCTTAGATGTCGTACCCAGTTTGGAAATAATCTGCCCGAAGAAGAACAGGCTGCATCCCCGATACTTGTGGGCAAGAGATTTCTCCTTCCACTCCGTAATCAGATGTGCCGCAAGATAAATGATACAGCAAATCAGAAAAATAACATCGGCGAGCAGAAACATCAAATAACTGTTCAGCGCACCCGGTCCGTTGGAAAGATAATATTTTCTCTGTATCACCGGAACGCTGGCCGCAAAGCAGGTATTTATCAGGGAAAAAACAGCCGCAGTAAAGATAAACCGGCGAAAATCCCATTTTTTATGAACAACACACCACGCAATATTCAGAAGCACCGCACAAGCCGGCACCACAATATTCCCCCAGAACATCACATGTACGGGATATGGGAATCGCGGGTCCGAATAGAAATATTTCTGCGATATTCCCGTAGCCGTCATAAGTAAGAGCATGACCGTATACAGAGCGGTAACCACATGCATATAACGGCTCTTTCCGATATGCGGTTCATTCTGTCTGTCTGCATACAGCATATCGATAATCTTGATTCTCCGTATCGTACGGATATTAAACAGTCCCACCGCAAGCAGACTAAACGCAAAGAAAGCGATCGTCCATATCACCGTATCCGGAAAAAGCATCCACGATAACTGATAACGCTTCCCATAGGCGGACAACAGCATGCCGGTGATAAACTGCGAACCGAATACCCCAAGAAAAATGCCGATCACAACAGCCGTCATGCCCATACAGAAAGTTTCCGCAAAGAAAATCCACGAAATGATCTTCTGTTCCATTCCCATAACCGACTGTACGGCAAACTCTTTCTGCTTCCGGTTCAGCATATAGTTGTTCGCGTAACGTATCAGAAACAGTAAAAGCAGAGTGATCCCACAGACTGCCATCTTCATGCCGCCGTTTACCGATGTAAAATCATACTCCGTTCCGATATCCGGATTGTAGTATCTGCTTGTAATAGACAGGAACGCATAGAACAGTGTCGCGCAGATCGTCATGGTAACCATATATACCAGATAATCTCCGACCAAACGCTTCATATTTCTGTAAGCCAATTTAATATACATCCGACAGTCCACCTCCCGTCATGGTGAGGACACTCAGTATCTTCTCGAAAAAGGCCTTTCGCGTGTCATTGCCTTTCCGTAACTCGGAAAAGATCTCCCCGTCTTTCAAAAATAAAATCCGGTCCGCATAGCTGGCCGTAAAAGCATCATGTGTCACCATAAGGATCGTTGCCCCAAGCTGCCCATTGATACTCTGCATGGTAGATAGAAGCATCTGGGATGAATGACTGTCCAGCGCCCCTGTCGGTTCATCAGCCAGAATCAGCTTCGGATGATTTACAAGCGCCCTCGCGCATGCACAGCGCTGTTTCTGACCGCCGGAAACCTGATACGGATATTTCGCCAGCACATCTGCAATATTCAACACTTTTGCAATATTTTCTACACGTGCATCAATTTCTCCTGCCGGAACCTTATTGATCGTCAGCGCAAGCGCAATATTCTCCGAAATCGTAAGCGTATCCAACAAGTTAAAATCCTGAAAGATAAATCCCAGATTCTCACGGCGAAACCGTGCAAGCTCCTTCGCCTTAATCCTCGTAATGTCCGTTCCGCCCAGATAAATAGATCCCGCGCTTACCGTATCAATGGTGGAAATACAGTTGAGAAGCGTTGTCTTTCCGGAACCGGATGCTCCCATGATACCGACAAA
>CAMWXF010000330.1 GCA_947178115.1 uncultured Lachnospiraceae bacterium | reverse complement strand
CCTCCACGTCATACGTTTCAGAGAATTTCCCATTTTCGTAGAGAATCTTACCCTGGATCATCGTCATCTTTACATTCTGCTTGCTGCCACTGTAGACGAGATTTTTAGGAATATTATTGATGGGCTGCATGTTAGGCTGATGTAAGTCTATCATAATAATATCAGCCAGTTTTCCTTCTGCCAGCACATCCGTATCCGGCAGATTCATTGCCTTTGAACCGTTGACCGTTGCCATCTTTAATACTTCCCACGCATCTACTGCAGCAGCATCCTGCTCCCGCAGCTTGGCAAGCCCTGTCACTAAGAACATCTCCCGGAACATATCGAGACAGTTATTGCTGGCCGGACCGTCCGTGCCGATCGCCACGTTGATTCCCTTAGCCAGATAATCCGAAATCGGCGCTATTCCGCTGGCAAGCTTTGTGTTAGATCCCGGATTCGTAACGACACTCAGATTCCGTTTGCGGAAAATCTCCATATCCTCGTCGTTCATCCAGACACAATGATATCCGCCGCCGCCATAATCGAAGATACCCAGAGAATCAAACAGCTGCGTAGGTGTCATGCCATGACGTTCAATACAGCCGTCCACCTCGGACTTCGTCTCCGCCAGATGAGTATAGACCGGTGCCTGATACTTGTGTGCTAATTTTGCAACGCTTTCCAACAATTCTCTGGAACATGTATATTCCGCATGAAAACCGATAAAATAGCTGAGCAAGGGATCGTCATGATTGAATTTCTGATAGGACTGTTCCGTTTTCTTAAGTGATTCCTCAAAATGGTCCTGCCCGCTCATGCCGCTCACCTGTACGCAACGCATTCCCATGTCCACGCACGCCTGCGCCGTCGTGTCGGGATTCAGATACATATCGAAAATCGCCGTGATACCGCTGGTCAGATACTCCAGAATCGCCAGCTTCGTCAGATGATAGATCATCTCTCCGTCCATCTTCGCTTCGATCGGAAATACCTGTTTCGTAAGCCAGTCATGCAGCGGAAGATCATCCGCATAAGAACGAAGCAGCGTCATGCCGGAATGCGTGTGGGCATTCTTAAATCCGGGCATCAGAAGATTGCCCTCACAGTCAATTTCTCTGTCCCATATGATGCTTCCCAGGTTAAGTTTCCTGTAAACCGCGTCCGTATCGCTTCCGTCACCAACATAGATAATTCTGTCATTCTGCACCCAGAGTTCTCCCGTAAGGATATCCGGACTTATCATTGTTAAAATCCTTGCATTATAAAATCTGTAGTTCATGTTTGATCACACCTTTCAGTTTATTCAAAACAGCTCCGTTTTCGAGTCCGCAAAGCAGCGCCTGTAAAGTATATTTTCTCGGAATTTATCTTAAGTTCTCGGGTCCGAAGCCCTCCGGCAGCAGCTCCCCCAAAGTCATTATGTGATAGTCTTCCATCGATTTTGCCACAATAATCTGAAAATCTGCAGGATTACAAAATTCCATCATCACCTGTCGGCATACACCGCAGGGATAGGCATATTGCGTCAATTCATCGCCTTCAGGACTGCCGACAATTGCAATTGCACAAAATTCTCTGACTCCCTCACTGACTGCCTTAAAGAATGCCGTCCGCTCGGCGCAGTTCGTAGGTCCGTATGCCGCGTTCTCGATATTGCAGCCCGTAATGATCTGCCCTTCACCGACAAGCAGCGCCGCACCGACCTGATAGTGAGAATAAGGTGAGTACGATTTTTTCCTTGCCGCTATTGCCGCCGTAATCAGATCCTGTATCAGCGTTTGCGTCAATTGAGCTGTCACTCCTGCCGTCTTAACATTCTTCCCATTGATACATTCCATATCAAATAATGACCTTTCCTAAAATTCAGTAGACATAACTTGGCTATGTTTTCTGCAAAAAGCTCCGCATTCACTATATTAAATTAATCCTTATGAGATAAATGCCTTGAACTTTGTGATCGACTCCACCAGAAGCTTCTCAAACTTAGGCGCTACCGCATTAGCTGCTTCCTGCACTTCCTCGTGGGTAAGCGGTGCACTGTTCATTCCCGCCGCCAGATTGCTGACACAGGATACACCGCAGATCTTCATGCCCATATGGTTCGCTGCAATCGCTTCCACTACCGTACTCATACCTACCGCACTTACTCCCAGTTTATGAAGAAGCTGAATTTCCGCGGGAGATTCAAATGACGGGCCCGTCAACTGCGCATAAACACCATCAAACAATTCAATATCATGATCCTTCGCTGTGCCCCTGATTATTTCCTGTAGATCCTCATCATAGACATGGGACATATCCGGGAATCTGGTGCCCAGCTCGTCAATGTTTGGTCCGATCAGCGGGTTCGGAGCATAAATAGAAACATGATCCTGAATCAGCATCAGACTACCCGCATGAAAAGCAGGATTAATTCCGCCGGAAGCGTTGGTCAGGAAAAGTATCTTCGCACCCATCATTTTCATCAAACGGGTAGGCAGCACCACATCAGTGATCGGATAGCCTTCATAATAGTGAACGCGTCCCTGCATCAGAACTACTGGAACCTCGTTGATATAACCAAAGATAAATTTGCCGGCATGTCCCGGAACCGTAGAAACCGGAAAACCTTCGATCTCACTGTAGGGAAGCTCCGCCTTCACATCTACGGTTCTGGCGAAGTTACCGAGTCCGGAACCAAGCACTACCGCAACCTTAGGTTCAAAATCAATTTTAGATTTGTAACAATCATAGCATTTTAATAATTTTTCATATACAGGGTTCATGTGTGTTACCGCCTTTCTGTGGATTTGGTCTCATTTGAAACTATTATAACATAGTAATCAGCATATTTGGCATCTTTTTACATAGTCCGAAAAAATGCTTCCCTAAGAGTCCGTTTCTATAATAACAACAAAGAACAGAGCACATAGAACTGATTCTATGCACCCTGCCTCAAAATTTTCTTCGCATCTGTCAGGATATTAC
>CAMWXF010000329.1 GCA_947178115.1 uncultured Lachnospiraceae bacterium | reverse complement strand
GGCATAAGCCGGCGCGAGAAATTCCGCATCCGCTACTACAACCGTGATCCTTCCCTGATTCATCTGGAAAAAAAGAGTAAACTTAGCGGGCTGGGCACAAAAGAATCCGCCGTCTTAACACCAGAGGAAGCGCAGGCAATCGTAGACGGTAACTATGAGTGGATGTCTGGGAGTAAAGAGCCCCTTGTGAAAGAGCTGCATGACAAAATGTATTCCCAGCAGCTACGCCCTAAGACAATCGTGGATTACATTAGAGAACCGTTTATTTTTCCCGCAGGCAATGTCCGCGTCACGATCGATTATGATATTCGGACCGGTCTGCGGTGTACGGATTTTCTGAACCCTGACTGTATCACGATCCCTGCAGGCAATGCCCCTATTATTCTGGAAGTAAAATGGGATGATTATCTGCCGGATCTGATTCGGGATATTGTACAACTCGACGGATGTCGCACACAGGCCTTTTCAAAATATGCGGCATGTCGAATTTACGGTTGATTTGACATAACAAACTATTTCATTGTAATGGAGAAAACACTATGACTTTTAATGATATTTTTAAATCAAGTTTCTTAGAAAATGTAACCAGCATAAGCCTTTTTGACATGACTCTCGCCTTGATTCTTGCTTTCGGGCTGGGTATGTTTATCTTTTTTGTCTATAAAAAGACTTTCTCAGGTGTCATGTATTCCTCGGGATTCGGCGTAACGCTGGTGGCCCTCACTATGATCACAACGCTGGTAATTCTCGCGGTAACCTCCAATGTCGTTCTTTCCCTCGGTATGGTCGGCGCTCTATCCATCGTCCGTTTCCGTGCTGCCATCAAGGAACCTCTGGACATTGCTTTCCTATTCTGGTCGATCGCGGTAGGAATCGTCCTCGCTGCGGGTCTGATCCCCTTAGCGGTTATCGGCAGCGTACTGATCGGCGTTTTCCTGCTGATTTTCGTCAACAGGAAATCCCACTTTAATCCTTACATCGTTGTCTTAAACTGTACGAATCAGGACAGCGAACGCCGGGCGAAAGAATACTTGGAAACACAGGTCACCCGCTTCGTCGTGAAAAGCAAAACAGTACAAAAAGGCGCCATTGAACTGAATGCCGAGATCCGTCTGAAAAGCGACAACACAGATTTTATCAATACACTGGCAGATATGGATGGTGTCACTAATGCGGTACTCGTCAGTTACAACGGCGACTATATGGGTTAAGAGGCACTTCAGAAGACGAGCATACACAACGGTTACTCGTTCGGCCTATAATAGAATCTTCCCGACAACTCTTCCGTCCTGATTGCATTGACGAAAGCGCTTTCATCCGCTTTCTTCACGGCTGCTATCACTTCTTTACTCTCCTCCTTGGACACGACGGAGTACACCACTTTCCTCTTCTCGTGTTCATAGGAGCCCTCGCCGCTCATGATCGTCGCTCCATGCATGCTGACTGTATTGATCGCCTTGCAGACATCGTTTGCTTTATTTGTCACGATAAACAGCGTCTGTTTTTGATATCTCTTATAGAGCATATGCAGCATCTGTGTGGACGCGTACTGATATATGATGGAATACAATGCCTTGTCGAAACCGAACAGTACTCCGGCAATCATAATGATAACCACGTTAAATGCCAGAATAAAATTCCATGCATCGACACCTTTTTTCTCCGACAGATAGATGGAAATAAAGTCCGATCCCCCTGTCGTCGCATTCATGGATAGGCACAGGCTGATTGCGAACCCGCTGATGATACCGCCGAATATGCTGATCAGAAGAATATCGTATGTGACAGCGACCTCCGGTATCATATCAGTCATGATACTTGTCACCAGAATGGAAACGCATGAATACAGCGTAAACTTCTTGCCGATAAAGCGCCATCCGATATAGATCGGCACCGCATTCAACAGCAGATTGACGGGCGTATACGGAATCGTAATATGCAAAAACATCTTGCAGATACTCTGGATCAAGATTGTCAGACCCGTAGCACCGCCCGGATATAACCCGCCTGTACTGACAAACGTCTTAATATTGACCGCCATGATTGCCGATGCCAGACATATAATGACAATCCTTTTGCCATCCTTTTTCCATTCAAATGTCATAATATATTTCCCTCACTTACATATTGATCTGATATGGGACTATCCCATAATGTTGTGTTCATATATAATCCACTAAACGGCGATATACCTCTCATCATGAGGGTATACCGCCGTCGCTGTCGTCAGACCGGAACCACTCCCCGGTGATTCCATAATCTAACCTTTACTCTCAATATAAATTTAAGCATTCGCCATCTCGCAAAGTTCATCCAGCATCTTCGGGAGATCCTCCGCCATATTCTCATCGCTGAACTGACAGGTGCCGACTTTCTTGTGGCCGCCGCCGCCGTATTTCAGCATTAGGCTTCCTACATTTACGTCGCTGGTCTTGTTGATAATACTATAGCCGACTGCCGCCGAACAGCCAAGACCGCCTTTACCGTTAACGATCCATGCGGAGATATTCTGTTCCGGATACATGCTGTAGATCATAAACCGATTACCTGTATAGATAATGTCTAATCCTCTCAAGTCCGTGATAATCACATTACCGCGCACCTCGGTATGTGCTGTGACCATCTCTTTGAATTTCTCAGTCTGCTCATTATAAACCTCAATACGTTCCTTGACGTCCGACAGATTTAAAATCTCTTCCGTGGTCATCGTACGGCACGCTTCGATCAATTTCTCCATAAGCTGATAATTGGAAATCGTAAAATTGCGAAAACGTCCAAGCCCGGTTCTGGGGTCCATCAAGTAGCCCACAAGAATCCACCCCGTAGGATTCTGAATCTCATCAATCGTAAGATTACCGGAATCAACTTTATCAACCGCTTCCATCATATCGTCAAACTGCGGTAATCTCTCTCTGCCGCCATAATATTCATAAATGATTCTGGCACAGGACGGTGT
>CAMWXF010000328.1 GCA_947178115.1 uncultured Lachnospiraceae bacterium | reverse complement strand
CACAATGGGAACTTGTCCGTGACGAATCGGGATTCTATCAATACAAAGGAGAATCCGTCCGAATCTTTGCCGACAAAATGATAGGCAGATATCATTCCAGATCAGAAGGTGTGGTTGATGTTACTGTTGAAAGAGACCGCTTCGGATATATTACCGATATAAGAACGCAACGGGCGGGGGATAATGATTATGACCGTCATACCGAACAATTTGAGCGTAACCGGGCATATTCTTCCGCATCCGGGCTGTCAAATGATGAAGCAATCGCTATAGAATATGCTCAGTAACTACATGATTTACCACAACGCTTCCTTCCCTCATAATCGCGGGAAGGAAGCTGATAAGCAATTCATGTCAACGGCTTACTGGCAAAGTTTTGCCACCACCTGATTGATCACGCTTCCCTCCGCCTTGCCTTTCAGCTCCGGCATCACGGTCTTCATGATCAGTCCCTTATTCTTCTGCGCTATCAGATCAGCATACTTCTCCGTCAAAAATGTCTCCACTTCTTCGGCGGACATCATCTTCGGTGCATACTCCTGAAAAATATCATATCTGGCCTGATACTCCTGACGCAGATCTTCGCGGGAATCCGGACAGCTATCCAACTGTTCTTTCACCGTCTTGATTTCCTTCAGGATCACACGATCCACTATTTCTTCCGTGATATTGTCCCGGGTGCCCTCATCAATGGCAACCTTCTTGGCTGCTGAAACCAGTGCAGAGATGGCGTCCTTGCGCACTTTGTTCCGCTCCTTCATGGCAGCAATCATATCTTTCTGTAATTGTTCAAACTGCATTGTATTGTCCTCTCTTTCTCAGAAATATTGTTATGCGTGGCGCGGTTCAAACCGCAACGAAATATTCCTTTTTCACAGGTATACCACGTAAAGCCGCCAAATGCAAGCATGTTTCCGGTCACATATAACCATAATATCCGGCTTCTCTCCGTTTTTTCGGTTATAATATCCCATAGTGTGCCGTGAACACTTTCTCATACCTGCTGCACTCTTTCTCAATTTTACTAATAGACTCAAAAGCCCGCCTGCGATCCATCGTGTACGGATGGACTATCATACGTCCCTTGTCCGCCTTGAATGCATCTCCCGTGAACAGATACTTCTCATCCATCGCATATATTGCGGAACCTTTCGTATGACCGGGCACCCATAGGCTGCGCACTCTGTGTCCGCCCAGCTCCACCGCCTCGTTGTCCGGCAGGTAAACGACCTTGTCCGCGTCACACACCGGAAGTTTATTTTTATTCATAAGCTGTCTGTATGTGCTTCCGTCTATCATCTGCTTCTCCTGCTCACTCATATAGATCGCCGCATTTGAAAATAACGGAAGAGATGCCACATGGTCATAGTCCGTGTGGGTAAGAAAAACACCCAGAACCTTCCCTGCGTCGATCGACAGACGCTCCATCTCCGACTGTACCGCCTTGCTGTCAGAACCTGCATCAATTACGATCCAGTTCTCACCTGCCGGTATAAAAAACAGATTATTGCTACGGTTCTTAATGGCCGTGATATCCGTACCCTTTACTTTGCCGCTGGGTAACGGGTGCATGAAGCACATGGGCAGAACCGCTGCCAGTGCTAGAATTACAATGAGAATGATGATGGCTGATAATATGTACATTGTTTCCTCCGATTTTACATTATTTCAATTTATGGCAAGTTTTTCTTTAGTAGTCATATCATAAGCAACCTGAATATAATATCTCTGACTGTTTTAACTGTTCAAGGTACACATCTCTCCTCATTTCCACAGTGTCACTCCTAATTTTTGTGTTTTGCACGATTTTTAGTAATGTCATTCTACCGCTAATTCAATTTTAACGCAATGGTCATTACCATTTTTGTATATTTGCACATTTTTATGTAATGTAAAAAATTTCTGCCCCTCAGAATTGAAGGGCAGAAGCTTTCTTTTTGCGTTTACACTTTCTCATGAATTTTATCAGTCTACATGCTTCCGTCACCGCCCATAAGCCTAGTCATTTCTTCGATACGCTCGATGGGAAACGGCGGAGCCGTAAGCGGCTTCATCGCAATCGACATGAGCTTCATGGGATTGTCGTCCGCTGCCACACGGTTAGAGCTGAAACAGCCGCACATACGACAGCGATGGATGATCGCCCACTCTCCATTCTTCCTAACCCACACGGCTACCGGCTCCATATGCCCGCCGCAATCAGAAGCCCTGTCTCCGGGTTCGATATCTACATGCAGGCTGTTCAAACAGTTCGGGCAATGATTTCTGTGGTCGCTGCCCGCGCCTTCCGGTACAACCGGACGTCCGCAGACTTTGCATGTAAACGATTCGTTGCATGCATGATTTTTATAGTAACCTTTTTCAAAAGATTTTCTTTTATTTTCTCTATTCAATTGTATGTCCTCCTAAAGATTGTCCAAAATGTTCCTGAAACAAACCTATTGGGAGGAGATGTCTGTTCTACACCAACCTCCCGGTCAGCGCGCCGACTCCTTATAATTATTGTTCTTCATGTAACAATGCTCCTTTCCTATTTAACAAAGGCTGATATCCCATCCTGAAGATATCAGCCGTCCGTCAATTCTTATGCTCTCGGATGATCCTGCGTATGCTCTTCTCCGTCAGGAAATATTGCTCGGATAATTCAGCAACCGTCACACCGGACAAATACGCCTCATACATCTTCGCATTTCGGATCATCAGATCCTTCTTAGTCTCTGTTCCTGCTCCCCAGGACTTGTGGTAGCCCGATTTTCTCGGAATGTAAATCATCTGTCCGTCTACATATTGCTGCACCAGAGCAAGCACATCTTCCGGCAGAATATCCTCCGCCCTAATATAGCCCATGATCGCCCTCCTAATATTAATTTCTTTAGGATTTGCGATGGCTATAACAATCAATTACATTTTGTTGCAACAGCCATCGCTATGCAACCACTACATATCTCTTCATATAAA
>CAMWXF010000327.1 GCA_947178115.1 uncultured Lachnospiraceae bacterium | reverse complement strand
CAGGAGATTCTGCAGAAGTATAAGGAGCTGCAGGATATCATCGCGATCCTCGGTATGGATGAGCTCTCCGAGGAGGATAAGCTTGTGGTTGCCCGTGCGAGAAGAATACAGAGATTCCTGTCTCAGCCTTTCCATGTGGCGGAGCAGTTTACCGGATTGAATGGTAAGTATGTACCGATCACAGAGACAATTCGCGGCTTTAAAGAGATTCTGGAAGGTAAGCACGATGATATTCCGGAGAGTTACTTCCTGAATGCAGGCAGCATAGATGACGTACTCGCGCGCGTTAAATAAACATGAAGAAATACTAAGGTCGTAAAGAACACGACCTAAGTACTTCTAAGTCATGTCTGGAAGAATGCGTAAAGATTGCATTCTTCCGGGATTTCGAAGATACAAGGTATGTAGAAGGAACAGGTAGCGTATGGCTGATGATAATAGAAATTTTACCTTAAAAATTATTACACCGGACAGAGTTTTCTATGAGGACGAAGTGTCTATGGTGGAATTTAATACGGTAGAGGGAGAAGTCGGTATTTACAAAGATCACATTCCCATGACGATGATCGTTGCTCCGGGGATCCTGACGATTACACGGGGAGAGGAAGTGAAGGAGGCCGCATTGCATGCGGGATTTACCGAAGTTCTGCCGGATAAGGTTACAATTCTTGCCGAAATCATAGAATGGCCATCGGAGATTGACTTAAGTCGTGCCGAGGAGGCGAAGTCGCGTGCCGAGGAGCGGCTCAAAGAGCACGATCCGGGTACGGATATGAACAGAGCGGAGCTGGCCTTAAAGCGGGCAGTGGCAAGAATAGAGACCGTGCGACAATAAATAGCACATGTAATTAAATGAACGAGGGGCGGATGTATATAATATCCGTCTCTCTATTATTTTGTCCGGAAAACTTCGCGATTCGCGTTACACATGAAACTGCATATGATAGAATAAAAAGACATAGAGTTGGTGCAGTATGAATCAATCCAGAATATTGCCGTTCTATATGGCCTATCCGCTTCCGCTGTATTATCAGCAGGAAGACAGTGTGACGCGGGATTTGGAATATTTACAGCAGATGTATCCGACGGAGGCGAAGAAATATCAGAAGATCATAGCAGAAACATTGGATCGTATCGATTATGAGGGCAGTATGATCTACGATGAATATCCGGATAGATGGCAGATATACAGATTGACCCAGATTATCGTGGATAAGATCAGAAAGACGCAGGAAGAGCGGCCGGAGGAGGGAGAGAACAAAGATATGGACTGGGACAGAGTTACGGAATTTGTCCAAGTGCTTCTTTCCTATGAGATCTATAGGAAACGCCATTCCAACCGAAATGGGATTTTAAAATTTTAGTTGTGGTTTTATGGTAATCTGTTTAAAATAGAAGCATAATGCGTTAGCATAGATGCTTTGAAATGGAGAAAAGATGGAAGAACGGCTTGAGAAACTTTTGCAGGAAACAGTGGATGAAGGGCTCTATCAGATCATTCTCAGCAATCCGAGGGATAAAAACGGAGCGTTTAAAATTAAAATAAGACCTGTTATGGTAAAAGGCAGACTGCTTTTCCAGCAGACCACCTATGAAGGTAAGCAGGTTTTTCATGAAAATCTGGATCAGACTGCGGTGATCCGGCACATAGCAGCAGTGCTGGAAAGAGATTTTAAGCAGTGCGAAGTGGCGCACCAAGGCTGTAGGGCGGTCGTTCTGGTCAGCAAGAAAGGTAAGATGACGATCAGTAAGAAGAAGATCGGGAGTACGGAAAAAGAGGCAGAGGCGGGCAGGACTGTAAAACTGGCGCATAACAGGAAGAAACAGTATATTTTGAAGGAGGGCATTCCGGTTCCGTTTTTGGTTGATCTGGGTGTACAGACAAGGGAAGGAAAGATTGTCCATGCCCGCTATGATAAATTTAAGCAGATTAACCGTTTTCTGGAATTTATTGAAGATATTTTGCCAACACTCTCAAAAGAGAATACCGTGCATATCATAGATTTCGGCTGCGGTAAATCTTATCTTACTTTTGCCATGTACTATTATCTGCATGATCTGCGGGGCTATGATGTGGAGATCACGGGACTGGATCTGAAAGAAGACGTAATCGCAAACTGTAATGCCCTGAGCCAAAAATACGGATATGATAAGCTGCATTTTATCAAGGGTGATATTGCCGAATATGAAGAGGAGAGTACGGTTGATATGGTGGTGACACTGCATGCCTGTGACACCGCCACCGACTATGCTCTCGCAAAAGCTGTCGAATGGGGCGCAAAGGTGATCCTGTCCGTACCTTGTTGTCAGCATGAGATAAACAGGCAGATTCATAATGAAGCATTGTCTCCGCTCCTTAAGTACGGTATAATCAAGGAGCGGCTTTCGGCGCTTGTCACGGATGCACTGCGTGCCAATCTGCTGGAGGCGGCCGGTTATGAGACAAATATTCTTGAATTTATTGATATGGAACATACGCCGAAAAATCTGCTGATACGGGCAGTCAGGAAATCCTGCGGTGATGGGAATAAACAGCAGAGAGTCAGACAGGAGGCCGATGAGGTGATGCGGCTTTTGCATGTTGATCCGACTCTGAACAGGCTGATTTGAGACTGGTATATATAAGTAGTCTCAAATGCGTACAGAAATGAGGACTTATATGAAAAGAGCGATCATAAAGGGAAGTTTGCTGGGAATCATCTTCGCGGCAGCGCTTATGCTGATCAGCATGGTGATGAATCAGGGCAACACCGATATGACAACTGAAATGGGGGAGGCTGTCTATCCGATCATATCTATGTCTGTGGACGGATATGACGTCAATAGCCTGCACGGTTATGCGGAAAGTATGGACAGCGCCTATCTGCGGGGAACGCTGCAGCCGGTAGGAAGCGATAGAAAGATCGATGTACACCTGGATACTTATGGAATAGATATTGCCGGGATTGCTTTTGAAGTACGCAGCCTGAACGG
>CAMWXF010000326.1 GCA_947178115.1 uncultured Lachnospiraceae bacterium | reverse complement strand
AAGCAGCTCGCGCGGTGTATACTGCGGAAAATCATGCAACAGAAAAAAGACCTGCCCGTAGAAAAGCTTAATGATAATGGGAATAATCAGGGAGAGAACGATGCATGCGATGTAGAGTAACAGCTCCTGCTTTCCGGGCGAGTCAGGCAGTTGCGAGGCGACGATAAATCTGGGAAGATCGAAGAGGTATATAAACAATGCGATCCACGCCTGTATGAGGAGTGCCTTATCCGGATAGAATCTGAAACCGCAGAAGATGTCATTTACGGTGACGTGCTGACCGCAGACGATTTTTAAGTAAAAGTAGGCGCTGCCTGAAGAAAAAAGTCCGGTCAGAACAGAGACAGCAAAAGAAATCGCAATGTATATACACATTCCGACAACGGTGGTAGTATCTTCCGCAAAAGCCAGCGCGGCGAACGAGAAAAACATCGTGCTGACCGTCACAAGCAGCCATGCGCCGATGGCAGTTCCGTAGTGTCCGAACATATGCTCTTTAGCGGCTGCCTTAAGCTCCGCGGAAGATCGTAAAGAACTCATTGCATAAACTCCAATCTGTGCGTGCTGCGGATCAGAACGCGGTATCTAAATTCATGCCCCTGTATTTACCGGCGGCATCAGAAGATTTCATTTCTTTTTGGTAAGGGTTTTCCTCATTAAAATATTTAATCTGCGTGGCGGTAGTGCCGCCGGATACATAGGTGCGTCCGCATTCGGGGCAGATGGAGGTGTGTATCGACACATTACAGGATATGACCTTGCCGTTATCCTCAGCAGCTTTCTTATATGCATTGCTCACGTGCTCCTGTTCATGGCTGCGTACGCGGGAGGCGGCAGCATTCGGGTCGATGTGGGCGGGAGCCTTAAAGGAGACGTCCTCGTCGGAACCGTCCTGATATTTACGTTCTCTGCAGGTTTCACATTCGGCAGGAGACGATTTCTTGCCGGCCTGTTTCTCCGTGGATTCACCGGGATTTTTGATGACTACGCGTCCGTCCTCGGGAGTGTTCTCAGCACCTGTGCTGCCTGCGGTTTCATGGGCAGGAGAACCTGGATTTCTACCGGAAACAGAAGGGGGTACTCTTGTGCCTGTATTTGTATAGGAGCCGTAATTGCCATAAGAATTATAGATTCCGTCAATCATATTGCACCTTCCTCTCATTTTTTCACAAAAAATTACCGATAAAAATTATATGGGTATGGAATTTCTTCACCGTTTAAGATCGCATTGATCATTTCTTCGTAGGTCATGCCGTATTGTTCTTTGATCAGTTCGTTCGCTTTCTCTAAGATCTGCGGGTTCGTCCGCATTGCCTGAAAGGTTGTGGCGATGAGGAGGCAGTTAAATACAATGCCGGCTGTAGCACAGAACAGGCCGATCTTAGCTTTGGCAGCAGACCGAAGTGCCCTTCCTCTGGATAAAAGCGCCAGCACAATGCCGATACTTCCGAGGATGAACGTAGGGTAGAGGGTAAAAGAGGCACACAAGATGATGGCAAGAACACCCAGAATCATCGCTGCGGTTGCCAGCGCGTCTCCGTTCGGCTTCGATGGAGGCGGATAGCTTCTGTTTGTATAGGGATTATCCGGTTGTAACTCCATGGGCTGCTCCTTTGCTTTGCAGTGCTTGTGCGATCTGCTTATATGTATCGTGTATCGTATGCGTACAGTATACCATATGCATAGAAGAAAAACCAGAGGTTAAAATCATTAAAATCAGCATAAAAAGCAGTTTTTATGCAAGTTTCGGCGTAAGCGATATTGACCATTTTATGGATTATGTGTAATATAAAGGCAGGAATAAAAGATAACTTATATATATGGCGCACGCCTTTTCTTTCTTGGGAAATGTATCTTTATGAGTAACTGTTCAGAAGCGGCTTCGTAACTGTGAAGAACAGGGTTCTGAACAGTTACCTTTATGAAAGAAAAGGGAAACACAGTGATGATCGGGGGACGAAGTTATGAAAAGAAGATGGAAAGGTATCACGGCTCTGGGTCTGTCAGCGCTGATCGGGTGTATGGCACCCGTAAGTACGATGATGGCGGCAGCAGAAGAAACGGAAACTGTGGAAAGCGTGAAGGAGACGGAAATTACCGAGCCGGCAGCAGAAGAAGTGCAGGAATCGGAAGTGAACGAACCGGCGGCAGAAGAAGTGCAGGAGCCGGAAGTGAGCGAACCGACGGCAGAAGAAGTGCAGGAGCCGGAAGCGACCGAGCCGGTGGCAGAAGAGACACAGGAACCGGAAGTGAGCGAGCCGACGACGGAAAAGACGCAGGAAACAGAAGTGACTGAATCGACGACAGAGGAGGCACCGGAGCCGGAAAGTGTCGAGGCAGTAGCGGAAATTATACCTCAGGCAGCGGAAACTGCAGCGCCGAAAGCGCAGGAGCAGTCTGAGAAAGCCGCAGCGCCGGTGATTGTAATTCAACTGCAGGGGCAGAATCGGGCACAGGCATTGGGCGGTACGATCGAATATAATACGTATTTCAACAATCGTGATCAGCGTCTTAGGATTTCCGCAAGCCAGGGCAGCGATTCGGTATCACTCTATTATTATCTTGACACGGCGGCTCGTGTTTCCGATGAGAGCAAGAGTAAGGAACAGTTATCCGATCTCTGGCAGACGGCAGAACAGGCGACGGGACAGGAGGTTAGTCTGGGGCAGGAAGGCGCATATGTGTTGTATGTCATGGCGGAAGCCGCGGATGGGCAGAGCTCTTATGCGAGAACGGACGGTATCGTGGTCGATACGACGGCACCCGTGATCACAGAGATCAAGAACGGTGGCACTTATCTGGCAGGTACGCGTTTCGGAGTAACGGATGACAATCTGGAGAGTGTAAAGATGAACGAGCAGCCGGCGGCTCCCTCACAGACAGACGGGATGTATCAGGTTACGGCGGCGGAACATTCCACTTCCTGCGTAATTAGTGCGAAGGATAAGGCAGGAAACGAAACGGTGTACAGCAT
>CAMWXF010000325.1 GCA_947178115.1 uncultured Lachnospiraceae bacterium | reverse complement strand
ACGATCCAGCCGATTGCGCAGATCGGTGCGGTATGCCGGGATAAGGGAGTCTTGTTCCACACCGATGCGGTACAGGCGGCAGGGCACTTGCATATTGATGTCAGGGCCCAGAATATTGATCTGTTGTCGTTATCAGCACACAAGTTCCATGGACCGAAAGGGATCGGTGCGCTCTATGCGAAACGGGGAATCAGGCTCACGAACCTGATCGAGGGAGGTATGCAGGAGAGAGGACGAAGAGCGGGGACGGAAAACATTCCGGCGATCATGGGCATGGCAGCAGCGCTTACGGAGGCCTGCGGACACATCGATGACAGTGCGGCGAAGATATCCGCGCTGCGTGACCGGTTGATTGCAGGGCTGTCAGAGATTCCGCATTCCGTTTTGAACGGAGATGGGGTGTACAGGCTGCCCGGCAACGTTAATTTCTGCTTCGAGGGAATCGAGGGAGAATCTCTGCTGCTTCTGCTGGATGATAAAGGGGTATATGCTTCCTCGGGCTCTGCATGCACATCAGGTTCGCTGGATCCGAGCCATGTGCTGCTGGCCATCGGCAGACCACACGAGATCGCCCACGGCTCTCTGCGGCTGACGCTCTCCGAGGAGACTACCGCAGAAGAGATCGACTATGCGATTTGCGCAGTAAAAGAGACTGTGGAGTATCTGCGTGGCATATCGCCGGTGTGGCGTGATCTGTTAAACGGCACGAGGCGGTTCGTGACAGCGGAATAGTAATGCGTGGCAAATGCAATGCAGGCATAATATGTGTAATCATAATATAAGGAAGAGAGAGGTATGGAATTATGGCTTTATACAGTGACAAGGTAATGGATCATTTCCGTAATCCCCGCAATGTAGGAGTGATCGAAGATGCCGACGGCATCGGCGAGGTGGGGAACGCCAAATGCGGAGATATTATGAAGATTTACCTAAAAATAGACAATGACATCATTACCGACGTGAAATTTGAGACCTTTGGCTGCGGAAGTGCAATCGCCTCCAGCTCAATGGCGACGGAGCTAATTAAGGGCAAGCCCGTAGCGGAAGCGCTGCAGCTTACCAACAAAGCGGTCGCGGAAGCGCTTGACGGGCTGCCGGCGCATAAGCTGCATTGTTCGGTGCTGGCGGAAGAAGCGATCAAATCGGCGCTTAAGGACTACTATGATAAGAATAATATCGAATATGACCACACGCTTTTCCCCGATTGTGCAAGCTGTGGTCACGGATGCGATGTATAAGCGGGAAAGGTACGGTTGCTATGATGATATCAACGAGAGGAAGATACGCGCTGCGGGTCATGATCGATCTGGCGGAACAGGGCGGGGAGAGTTATATTCCCATGAAGGACGTGGCGGCACGGCAGGGAATCTCCTTAAAATATCTTGAAAAGATACTGCCCGTTCTGACGAAAAATCATATGATAGAGGGAGTCCAGGGTAAAGGCGGCGGCTGTCGTCTGACAAGACAACCGTCGGAGTACAGCGTGTGGGAGATCTTAAGGCTTACGGAGGGAGATCTCGCACCGGTGGCGTGTCTGGAGGAGAGCGCGGCGGGGGCCTGCGGCAGGAGTGCGGAGTGCAGGACGTTTCCGATGTGGCAGAAATTTTATGAAATGATGAATGAATATTTTGACAGTATTACGCTGTCAGATCTTATGCAAAAGCAGTCACCGTAATTTATTCTAATATTTGTAAAATGTAGTTTGATTGTGTTACGTTTCTCTTACTTTAATGGGAGGAGAGACGAATGGAAAACAATACAAAAGAATTAGAGAGATTCGGAGTGTTTCTGCATGCAGAGGAGTTGTCCGAGCGGACACGGGAAATCTATCTTCTGCATGCGAAACGTTTCCTGACCTGGCTGGACGGCCGTAAACTGACAAAGCAGGAGGTCATGAATTACAAGGAGGCGGTTATACGGGACGGCAAGAAGACTGCTACCGTTAATCTGGCAATTATAGCGCTTAACCGGTATCTGCGCTATGCGGGATATGAGGAGTGCACGGTGCGTGCGCTTAGAGTACAGAAGCCCCAGTGTCCCGATAATATCTTAAGCCTGTCGGAATACCGCAAAATGATGATATATGCCAGACAGACGGGTCAAGAGAAGTATTACTGTATCATGAGAACGCTGGCCTTAACGGGGATTCGTGTCAGCGAATTGTCCGGCTGTACGGTGGAGGCGGTTGGACAGGGCAGTTTCGAGGTGGAAAATAAGGGAAAGAGGCGAAATGTATATCTGCCGCGCAAACTGACCGGTGACCTGAAGCAATATTGTATGGAAGAACATATAGACGACGGGGTGATCTTTCGCGGGAGTAAGGGGCAGCCCATCAGCAGGATTGCGGTCTATAAGATGCTGGTAAGACTGGCACAGCGGGCGGGCGTTCCGTGGGAAAAGGCGCATCCGCACAGCTTCCGGCACCTTTTTGCCATTACTTATATGGAGAAATATTCCAATCTGACGGAACTGGCGGATATTCTCGGACATTCCAGCATGGAGACTACCAGAATCTATACGACGACCTCTGCGGAGGACAAGCGTCGCAGGATGAACGAACTTGATTTATAGTAACATATTTTGTGTGTATCTTTGTGGCGGATCGGACAGAATATATTACAAAAGGACAGATGAACATACTTCGTGCGGCGTCCGGCTGCATAAGATAAAATATCTGCCGTAAGTACAAGGAAGGGTAAGGTGATCATATGCAGGTTGCATTGGGACTGCTGATCCCGTTTGTCGGAACGACACTTGGGTCTGCAATGGTTTTTTGCATGAGAAATAAGATGAACCTGAAAGTGGAGAAAATGCTTCTGGGTTTCGCCTCAGGCGTAATGATCGCAGCTTCGGTATGGTCGCTTCTGATACCGGCCATCGACATGGCTAAGGAACAGGGTAAAATTGCATGGATTCCCGCAACCGTAGGTTTTCTGGGCGGGGTATTATTCCTGCTGGCGCTGGACAGTCTGATTC
>CAMWXF010000324.1 GCA_947178115.1 uncultured Lachnospiraceae bacterium | reverse complement strand
GTTTTATTACCAATATGGAAGTTGAAAATATGCAGAATATTGACATATATTCATACCCTTTGTTACAATAGAAATAAGTAGTTATACCGACAGACATCAGGGGGCGATCAGTATGTATCATTGTCATACTCATATATATTTGGCAGGTTGTGCGGAAAAGCTGTTTCACATCATTAAAGAAGTGGAACCTCTTACGCATTTCACGCATACTTTTACCGAGAGCAAGGGTGTAGATAAGGCACTGGCAGCCGAGGCGGATGTAATTTTTGCCGATCTGTGTGGATGGAATGTACAGGAAGATGTGTGTGCGATGATAGAGAGTAAGCGCGGTGAGACCCAGCTTATTCTGTTTGCGGATAAAGAGCAGATATCCCTTCTGACGGAATATATGGATAATATTGAAGATATCTGGACGATTCCGATGTCGGACGAGGAGATCGGATTCCGTTTTCGGCGATGGCAGAAGGCTTATAAGGACAGTAAGGACGCATGGCAGACGAATCAGTTTTTAGAGGCTACGATTAACAGTACACCTAATCTTGTCTGGTATAAAGACAAAAACGGCATACATGAGAAGGTGAATGACAGCTTCTGTTCTACGGTGAATAAGACTAAGGAACAGGTGGAAGGCCGCGAACATGCCTATATATGGGACGTGGATCAGGAAGATCCTGCCTGCATTGAATCCGAAGAGAAGGTTATGAGCAGCGGGAGAACCTGTATATCTGAGGAGACGATTCAGGTAAGTGACGGACAGCGGGTACTGATTACATACAAATCGCCGTTGTATAACGTTGATAAGAACGTGATGGGAACGGTGGGGGTTGGCATTGATGTAACCCGCGAACGCGAGTATGAGAAGGAAATTATTAAGAAGACACGTACTCTGGAAAAGATCTTTACCAGTATAGAGTGCGGTGTGCTGTGCCATTCTTTGGACGGAACAAGGATTATAAGTGTGAATAAGGCGGCACTCAAGATTCTGGGATATGATTCGAGAGAAGAATTAATGAAACGGGGTTTTGGCATGGTTGCCGATTCTGTTGTAGATGAAGACAAGCCGATTATTCGGAGTAAGATCAAGGAACTTAAGGAGGTTGGCGACAGCTGTAATATAGAGTATCGCGTGCAGCATAAAAACGGAGATATTCTGCATGTTATGGGTAATGTTAAGATTCAGGAAGAGAACGGTGAAATGTTCTATCAGAGGTTTCTGCTGGATTGTACCGCACAGAAACAGAAGGAGAAGAAGAACGCCCGATACCAGATGGAATTGATTCAGGCGCTTAGTATTGACTATAATCTTGTCTGTTTTGCAGATCTCGACACGGGCAGGGGAACGGTGCTGCAGATTGACGATCCTGAAGGGCAATTGTTCGGAAATATTTTTGACGGAGACATTATGTTCAGGGAATGCATGGAACGGTACGAACGCGGGTTTGTGCATGCGGAGGACAGAGAAATGTTTCGGGCAGTGGTCGATTGGGAGCGGATCAGAGCGGAACTGCAGGAGAAGAAGACTTACTGTGTGAGATACCGTGTCGTGAGAGAGCAGTCGGTAGAGTATTATGAGGTCAAAGTAGTACAGGCGGGGACCTGGGACGGACAGTCCGGCATAGTTCTGGGCTTTCGCAGTGTGGACGAGGAAATCCGCGCTGAGATGCAGAAGAAAGTCATACTTGAGAGCGCACTTGCACAGGCGAACAGAGCAAATGAAGCGAAGAGTGTTTTCCTCTCGAATATGTCGCATGACATTCGTACTCCGATGAATGCGATTGTCGGTTTTACGACGCTTGCAATTACGCATATTGATAGACGGGAACAGGTGAAGGAATATTTAGAGAAGATCATGGCGTCCGGCAATCATCTGCTGAGTCTGATCAATGATGTGCTGGATATGAGTCGCATCGAGAGCGGCAAGATGCAACTGGAGGAAAAGGTATGCAGTCTGCCGGATGTGGCGCATGGCCTGTCTAATATTCTGCAGGCCGATGTACGTGCAAAACGTCAGGAACTCTATATTGATACGGTGGATGTTGTAAATGAGGAGATCTACTGCGATAAGCTGCGTCTGAATCAGGTGCTCTTAAATTTGGTCAGCAATGCCGTGAAGTACACGCCGGAAGGCGGAACCATCAATGTGCGTATTACCGAGCAGCCGGTGGACAGAGACGGCTACGCGGGATATGTATTTACGGTAAAAGATACCGGTATCGGTATGAGCGAGGAATTCCTGAAGCACGTTTTTGAGCCTTTTGAAAGGGAAGAGAATTCAACCATCAGCGGTATTCAGGGAACGGGACTCGGTATGGCCATCACCAAGAATATTGTTGATATGATGAACGGCAATATAGAAGTACAGAGCGAGCAGGGTGTGGGAACACAGTTTGACGTATCTTTTATCTTCCGAATACATGTCGGGGAAGAGACGGAATATGTTATTCCCGAGCTGAAAAATTGCAGGGCATTGGTGGTAGACAGCAATCCGGACAGCTGTGAGGGGATATCCCATATGCTCGGACAGATCGGTATGCGTGCCGAGTGGGCGACATCGGAAGAAGAGGCAGTAGTGCAGAGCCGGGAGGCGGCAATGTTAGGCGATGATTTCAAAGTCTATGTGATCGGTTGGATGCTGCCTGAGATTGACGGAATCGGGATTGCCCGCAAAATACGGGAAGAAATAGATAAAGAAGCAATCGTTATTATCCTGACGGCATATGATTGGGCGGACATCGAGGATGAGGCGAAGGCCGCCGGTGTTACAGCATTTTGCAACAAACCGCTGTTCCTGTCGAAGTTGCGGAAATGTCTTGATTCCATCCTGCATGGAGAACAGCTTGAGGTGCAGGAGAACAGATTGGATATGTCACATCTGAAAGGTGCACGTATCCTTCTGGCTGAGGATGTGGATTTGAATCAGGAGATTGCCGTGGAAATTCTGGGAGATGCCGGATTTGTGACAGAAGTAGCCCGGAACGGTCAAGAGGCTGTAGAGA
>CAMWXF010000323.1 GCA_947178115.1 uncultured Lachnospiraceae bacterium | reverse complement strand
GCCGCAATCTGACTAAGATCGATCGTATGAACGGTTATCTGGCGTATTCCCGTGTACACGGAGATACCAGACTAAGTGATGCGAAGATGGCAGAAATCGCAGAAAGGAAAAGTATGTAATGAGATATCACAATATTACAAAAGACGATATGCTAAACGGTGACGGTCTGCGTGTGGTGCTCTGGGTTGCCGGCTGTACGCATTGTTGTAGGGAATGCCATAATCCCATCACATGGGACCCTGACGGCGGCATTTTGTTTGATGAAAAAGCAAAGAAAGAGATTTTTGATCAACTGGATAAACCTTATATCAGCGGAATTACTTTTTCAGGCGGAGATCCACTGCATTCGGCGAACCGGTTGGACGTAAGAGAATTGATGGAGGAAATCAGACAGAAGTATCCGAATAAAACGATATGGCTTTATACTGGCGATACATGGGAGGATATTTTGCACTATCCCATGATGAAATATGTAGATGTTCTGGTGGACGGGGAGTTTAAGATTGACTTGAAAGATACCAAACTGCACTGGAAAGGAAGCAGCAATCAGCGGGTGATTGACGTACAGGAGAGTCTGCGCCAAACGGATCCCGCGACCCCGGTACTGCACTGTATTGATTAATTGCGGAAAGAGGAACAGAGATTGGAAACGATCAAGATAAAATACTTTACGGATAAGATAGAAAAACTGACTTACATTGACGGCAAATCCGACTGGATCGATCTGCGTGCGGCGGAGGATGTGGAGCTGAAAGCAGGTGAGTTTAAACTAATCCCTTTAGGGGTAGCCATGGAATTACCGGCAGGGTATGAGGCGCATGTGGTGCCCAGAAGTTCTACATTCAAAAATTTTGGCATTATACAGACGAATCATCAGGGTGTGATAGACGGCTCATACTGCGGCGATAACGACCAGTGGTTTATGCCGGTATATGCGGTGCGGGATACGCAGATCCATGTAAATGACAGGATATGTCAGTTTCGCATTATGGAAAATCAACCGAAGATTGTTTTTGACGAAGTTGCACATCTGAATCATGATGACCGCGGCGGACACGGCAGCACCGGTAAGCAATAATCTTGCTAAAAATACTGATAAGGTGCATAAGAAAACTCCTTCCAAGACATACTATGGAAAACGATGGTACAGTCTTGGAAGGAGTTTTAACAGTGCAGAAAAGAGAAGAAAACCAGAATAGTAAAATGACTACATCCCTGCAACAGACTATGACGTATATGAACGAACACATGGCACCGGATATCAGCTTTGACATTGTGTATCGTGTCATAGAAGTGGGAGGAAGGCAGGCTTGCATCTACTTTATAGACGGATTCTGTAAAGATGAACTGATGATGAAGATTTTGCAGTATTTTATTGATCTGAAACCGGCGGACATGCCGGAGAATGTTCATGAGATGGCGAAGAAGGCGACACCGTATGTGGAAGTTGATTTAAAAGATTCGTGGAGCGATATTCTCTACAGTATTTTATCCGGTGTGTTTGCGCTTTTTATTGACGGATATGACCGGTGTATTCTGATTGATTCCAGAACTTATCCGGCAAGAGGCGTGGAAGAACCCGATAAGGATAAAACGCTGCGTGGTTCTAAGGATGGTTTTGTAGAGACAATAGTCTTTAACACGGCGCTGATCAGGCGGCGGATTCGAAGCACGCAGCTTCGCATGGAGATGTTAAATGCCGGTCAAAGCTCACGCACGGATATTGTACTGTGCTATATGGATAACAGGGTGGATCACGGATTTCTTGATAAGGTAAAGAGAAGGATCGAGGAGATACAGGTAGATGCCTTGACAATGAATCAGGAGAGTCTGGCGGAATGTCTCTATCAGCGTACGTGGTTTAATCCTTTTCCGAAATTTAAGTTTACGGAGCGCCCGGACGTGGCGGCAGCTCAGGTACTGGAGGGGGATATTGTGATTCTGGTGGATAATTCGCCATCCGCTATGATCGTGCCCACATCTATTTTTGATATTGTGGAGGAAGCGGACGACTATTATTTCCCGCCGGTTACGGGAACATATCTGCGGTTGACCAGATTTGCCATCTCTATACTGACATATATCATGACACCCACATTCCTGCTTCTCATGATGAATCCGGAATGGATACCGGAATCCTTTCAGTTTATCATGCTGCAGGAGAATCCAAACATTCCACTGATCGCTCAATTTCTCATACTGGAACTGGCGATAGACGGATTGAAGCTGGCGGCGGTCAATACACCCAATATGCTCAGTACGCCGCTCAGTGTGATGGCAGCGCTGGTGCTCGGTGAATTCTCGGTTAAGAGTGGGTGGTTCAATTCGGAGGTTATGCTCTATATGGCCTTTGTGGCGATTGCGAATTATACCCAGCAGAATTATGAACTGGGGTATGCATTGAAATTCATGCGGATTATAAACTTGGTGCTGACAGCGATTTTTGGATTATATGGGTATATTGCGGCAGTTCTGATCTTCATATTCTCCATTGTTTGCAATAAGACACTTTCGGATAAAAGCTATATTTATCCGCTGTTGCCGTTCAATCCCAGACAGCTTGCGAAGAGATTGTTGCGTCTGCGTCTGCCGGAGGCAAAGAAGTAGAAAAGAAAAAACAAGAGCGGGGAGGATATGGTGCTTATTGCGCAGACTCTTGATTTTATGGCACAAAATATATACAATGGCTATATGGTGCGTGCAGGTGCGGACGGTGAACCGGAATTCATATACTTTGCAACACAGAAGCGCACCATGAAAGATTCCGCTTATTGGTATCAGAAAATTATGGAGGAAAACGGTAAAATGTTATCGATCAATAAATCTGCAAAACCGATTCTCTTTTTGAATCCGGTTTTTAAACAGATGATCTGGGGTGGAGACCGTCTGGGAAAAGACTGGCCCTATGAGATTCCCGGCGATGATACCGGGGAATGTTGGGCTGTCTGAGGGGCCCCGCACGCCGACTCCTCCGGCAGAGAAGGCGGCTATTATGGAGACACGCACTGAACACGATTGGGGAA
>CAMWXF010000322.1 GCA_947178115.1 uncultured Lachnospiraceae bacterium | reverse complement strand
GCCGTTTAATGCGGTCTGTACCTTTGTTACATAGTTGGCAGGCTCAATGACTACTGTTTCAATTGCAACGTTGGAGTTCTGCTCCATATAATGCTCTGCGAATGTCTCCAAGTCCTTAGCCAGTGTCCAAATTACTAACTTCTCATCGCCTGCTGCCGCTGTATCACCTGAAGCGCCGTCATCTCCCGATGCTGCATCAGAAGAAGTGCTTCCGCTGTCGCTACTACTGCTACTGCTGCCGGATCCTGAGTCTCCGCCACATGCCGTCAATCCCAAAACCATGGTTCCGGCAAGCATAATTGCCATAAGTTTTTTCAGTTTCATAAATTATCCTCCTTTTGTTGTCTCAACTGTTTTTTCAACAAATCCGTTTTGTTGCTGGTTGATAATTTGATTATAAGGATTTATTTCACCGGTTATAATGCCTTAAATTATACTTTGGTACCATTTTTTTAGCCAAAAAAAGCCCCGCCGTCACCGGCGGGACTTTCCCCTGTTTTATATTCTGCATTTTTACTTTTCTTCATCACCACCGGCATGAGCCTTAGGATTATTTTTTAAACTGATAAAATCATAGCTTTCCATGATCTGTATGTACTTCGCCACCCGCGGATACAACGGCTCCACTTCCTCACCGAACTGTGCTCTCTGCATATCCGCAAGCTCCATCACCGTCCGCTCTCCGTCGATCAACGGCCACAGGAAGCTTCCATACTTCTCCATATGGACCTTTGTATACTTCGGACGTTTGAAAAGCTTCTGGGCAATACGGTTGAATACTCCCGTATTCTCAACTTCCAGAATGATCATTCCTTCCTCGTCCTCACTCCACGTAAGCTCTGCGGCCCGTTCCGGAATCAGATCAAGATAATTCACCTGCTGTTTTTTCTTCTTCATCAGTTCTTACTCTTCTTCCACAAAGAGAACTTAAGCAGACACAGGATCATCACGATCATCAGTACAACGCCGCCGATATTGCCGAGGTTCAGTGAACCGGACAGATCCATGGAGACACCACCGACTGCAAGAAGCGCAAGCAGGATACCTACCAGACCTTCTCCGGCAATCATACCCGCACAGTATAAGGTGCCGTCCGTAGCCTGACGCTCTTTGGTCTTTTCATCCACATTCTTCCGTGCATCCATAAACATACGCACTATACCGCCGACCATGATGCTGGCATTTAAGTAGATCGGAAGGTACAGACCGATGGCAAAAGGCATAACCGGAATCTGCAGGATTTCCAGACCAATTGCAAGGAATACACCGATAAATACAAGAGTCCAAGGCAGATCGCCGCCCATGATACCTTCTACGATCATTTTCATCAATGTCGCCTGAGGAGCCGGAACTTCCGCACCGCCGTACCCCCATGCATTATTCAACAGATACAATACGCCGCCAATGGCAAGGCCTGAGGCAACGACACCGATAAGTTCACCAAGCTGCTGTTTCTTCGGTGTTGCGCCAAGCAAATAACCTGTCTTCAAATCTTGTGATGTATCGCCGGCCATCGCCGCAATAATACAGATCACCGATCCGATTGAAATCGCGCCTATCATACCTGTAATGCCACTGTCACCTGTTGCCTTAATAGTCATTGTTGCAATCAAAAGCGTGGCAATAGCCATACCGGACACCGGATTATTGGAACTTCCGATCAACCCTACCATACGTGAAGATACGGTTGCAAAGAAGAAACCGAATACTACGATAAGCAGTGCCCCAAGGAAATTAACGGGTATTACGGGAACAAGCCAGATAATGATAATCATCGCCGCAATACCGGCCAGCACTACGCCCATGGGAATATCCTGCGCCGTCCTCACACCGCTCGTATCCTTACTACCTTTCATACTCTTAAGGGAATCTCTGAAGGTCGTAACAATAAGCGGTAAGGATTTGATCAGGGAAATGATACCTCCCGTTGCAATCGCGCCCGCACCGATATATCTCACATAAGAACTCCAGATCTGCGAAGCGCCGCCGCTCTCATATAGCTGCCCGATCGTCGTTCCCACTTCAGCCGGATACATCCATACATCCGCGCCGAACAGACAGATCATCGGAATAAGCACCATCCATCCGACTAACGACCCCACAAACATATAGGAAGCAATCTTCGGGCCCACGATATAACCTACACCGAGGAGTGCCGGATACACTTCCATACCCAGTTCACCCTTAAAGGAGCGGAACTCGGCTGCAACATCCGCCGGAATGACTTTGATACCGTCCACAAGGAACTTGAATATAGCTGCAAATCCCATACCGCTGAATACGGTGGAAGCATTGGAGCCGCCCTCTTCCCCTGCAAGAAGCACTTCCGCACAGGCTGTTCCTTCCGGATACTGGAGTGTGGCATGTTCCTTAACGATCAACGCATTACGAAGCGGAATCATAAACAGTACACCCAGCACGCCGCCGCAGAGTGCGATCAGCGTGATCTCCACAAGACCCGGTCTGTCACATAATCCTTCATTCGCCCACAGGAATAACGCCGGCATGGTAAAAATCGCACCGGCCGCCAATGACTCACCGGCAGAACCGATGGTCTGCACCATGTTACTCTCCAAAATGGAATTTTTCTTCAAGATGACACGGATCACACCCATGGAAATAACCGCCGCCGGAATCGACGCAGACACTGTCATTCCCACACGAAGCCCCAGATACGCATTCGCCGCACCGAATACGATGGCGAGGATAACTCCCATAATGATCGATGTCCCCGTAAACTCCGGCGTAATCTTCTCCGCAGGAATATACGGTTTGAACTCTTTGTTTTCGTTCATCTTATCCCTCTCCTTTGCTGTTTTTGTGTATACAGTTAAAATTATAATGGAATTGTGGAGTTTTTACAAGAAAAGTTTTCGATTTTGGGGCTGGTTTGTTACTTTTTACGTATTGGCAAAAACGGACGCGCAGATGGAAGTTAATATCTACGGAGCCGCGCTTTCGCTCTGTAACTTTTTACATGTTGGCAAAAACGGTCGCTCAGAGGGGCGTTAATATCTGCGTCACCGCGCTCTCGCTCCGTAAAAAGCGTAGCGGACACTAGA
>CAMWXF010000321.1 GCA_947178115.1 uncultured Lachnospiraceae bacterium | reverse complement strand
GTACGGTACTGATCGGACAGTTGTTCGGTGTGCCGAAGGTACTGTATCTGGTGGGTGCGGTCATTGCCGCGCTGGGTATTATCACACCTCTGAATACTGTGATATTCGTGGGGCTTGGTATGGTGTTTATCGTGGTGGGCAGAGTTACGGCAGGCACCATCGAGACGGCGGAGATCGAGCACGAGGCGGATGAGGAAGAGGCGGCCGCGGAGGAGATCAGACAGCCGGAGAATGTCACTTCGCTCTTGCAGGTTGATCCGATCGAGCTGGAGTTCGGTTACGGTATTATCCCTCTTGCGGATGTAAATCAGGGCGGTGACTTGTTAGACCGTGTCGTAATGATCAGACGTCAGATCGCGTTGGAACTGGGTACTGTTGTACCGATTATCCGACTGCGTGATAACATACAGTTGAATCCGAACCAATATATTATTAAAATAAAAGGTGTACAGGTCAGTGAGGGAGAGATCCTGTTCGATCATTACATGGCGATGAATCCCGGTTATGTGGAGGAAGAGATTACGGGTATCCCCACCTTCGAGCCGTCTTTCCATCTGCCGGCGATCTGGATTACCGAGGGACAGAGAGAGCGTGCGGAGAGCATGGGCTACACCGTAGTCGATCCCCCGTCCATTATAGCAACACATCTGACCGAGATTATCAGACAGTACATAGCAGAGCTGTTGACAAGACAGGATGTACAGAATCTGGTCAACAATTTGAGAGAATCCAATCCTTCGCTGGTGGAGGAACTGGTGCCGAAGCTGCTTGGGCTTGGTGAGATACAGAAGGTACTGCAGAATCTCCTGAAGGAGGGTATCTCTATCAGGGATCTGCTCACCATATTCGAGACGCTTGCGGATTATGCGGCAACAACGAGAGATACGGATATTCTGACAGAGTATGTCAGACAGAGTCTTAAGAGGGCGATATCCAATAAGTTCTTCCCGGCCAATGAGACGACCAGCGTAGTGACGCTGGATCCGAAGCTGGAGCAGGAAATCATGGCCAGTGTGAAGCAGACGGAGCAAGGGGCTTACCTGACGCTTGATCCGATGAAGACCAAGTCGATCATGGAGTCTGTGGGCAACGAGACGAAGAAACTGGAGGATCTGGGTAAGATGCCTTTGGTGATCACGTCTCCGATCGTGAGGGTGTACTTTAAGAAGTTGACGGAAGATTATTTCAGGGATCTGGTCGTTGTATCCTACAACGAGGTGGACTCCAATATTGAATTACAGTCCGTCGGGATGGTGACAGCATAATGATAATCAAGAAGTTTACTGCAAAAACAGAAAAAGAAGCCATAGAGAATGCCAAGCAGGAATTGGGCGAAGGCGTGGTTGTTATGAATGTCAGGGAAGTCAAGGCAAAAGGTTTCCTGTCTTTCCTAAAGCCGCATTTGACTGAGGTGACCGTAGCGTTGGAGGAGGAGAGCGAGAAATATACGGCGGCGGTTTCGGCGATCAACAATGTAATTGCTTCCAGTCAGGCGGCGGAGCCGCAGCCGGTACCCGCACCTGCGCCGCCGGTGGCGGAAGAGACGGTCAGAAAAGAAAGCAGCGCGATAGAGGAGAAGCTTGACAGCCTGCAGTCTCTTCTGGAACAGCAGCTACAGAAGCCCGAGGAGGATAAGGAAGATAAAAGCGATAAGGGCAGCGAAAAAGAGGAAGAGACGGAGATAGATAAATTTATTAAGCTTCTTCACAACACCATGCTGGACAACGAGGTGGATGAGAAGTATGCTAAAGATATCATTGACGAGATTGGACAGATCAATAAGCCTAACATGCCCTTTGATTATGCGCTGGCCAATATCTATCAGAAGATGATTCTCAAGTTCGGTATGCCAAGTTGTATCAAACCGGCTGAAAGCGGTATTAAGATGGTATTTTTTGTCGGACCTACAGGGGTAGGTAAGACGACAACGATCGCCAAGATTGCCTCGATCTTCCGCGTGGATCAGAAGAAAAAGGTGGCGCTTCTCACTGCCGATACATATCGTATTGCGGCGGCGGAACAGCTTCGCACCTATGCCAACATTCTGGAAGTACCTTTTCGCATCATATATACGGTAGAAGAGATCGAGCGGGCGATGGAGGATTTCAGGGATTATGATTATATCCTGATCGATACGGCGGGACATTCCCACCAGAATCATACGCAGAAGGAAAGTATGAGCAATCTGATCCATTCCGTGGATGAAAAGATCGAGAAGGAGGTATATCTCGTCTTAAGCGCCACTACCAAATATAGGGATCTGATCAGCATTGCGGATTCTTATAAGGAGATGACTGACTATAAACTGATCTTTACAAAACTGGATGAAACCACTACGCTGGGGAATCTTCTGAATTTGAGACTGTACACGAACGCTGAACTGTCTTATGTAACTTATGGGCAGAATGTGCCGGATGATATTGAGGAATTCAATCCGCAGAGTACGGTCAAGCAGCTATTGGGAGGAAAAAACTAAGGAGGAAGGCTAATGGATCAGGCTGAACAACTAAGAAATATCATCAAAGCAAGTATCCAGCCGCAGCGACCCTTGGCGAGAGTGATCACCGTTACAAGTGGTAAGGGTGGTGTAGGTAAGTCCAATACAGCAATCAATCTGGCGATACAGTTCCGGAAGATGGGACAGAAGGTGATTATATTAGATGCCGATTTCGGATTGGCGAATATAGAGATCATGTTCGGCGCAGTGCCGAAGCATAATCTGTGTGATCTGATCTATCAGGGCAAGAGTATACGTGATATTATTACGTGGGGACCGATGGAAGTGGGATTTATTTCGGGCGGTTCCGGTATTGCCGGCATGTCCAATCTGAGTAAGGATTATTTAAGCTATATTATTCAGAATCTGGTAGAATTGGACGAGATGGCAGACACGATTATTGTGGATACAGGTGCGGGCATATCCGATGCGGTGCTGGAATTTCTGGTGGCCAGCGGAGAGATCCTTCTTGTGACGACACCGGAGCCGACTTCCATCACGGACTCCTATTCGCTTCTGAAGGCGCTTGGCAGGCATCCGAGATATTCGGCGGACACCTCACAGATTAAAG
>CAMWXF010000320.1 GCA_947178115.1 uncultured Lachnospiraceae bacterium | reverse complement strand
AAACTCCTGCGCCATGCATTGACCGACCGGCGCGGACTCGGCAACAGCACGATTCATATAGAAGACCGTCTCTTACGCGCCATCGCGGTATTTGCGAATGGTGACGCGCGAACGGCATTGAACACTCTGGATATGGCGGTACTAAACGGAGCGATCCAGCCGGACGGCTCGATTCTGGTGCAGGAAGAAGTCTTAGAACAGTGCACCGGACGCAAAATGCTCCTCTATGACCGAAACGGTGAGGAGCACTACAATCTCATTTCCGCCCTGCACAAGTCCATGCGCAACAGCGATCCGGATGCCGCCGTCTACTGGCTTGCCCGTATGCTGGAAGCCGGCGAAGATCCGCTCTATGTCGCAAGACGGCTGGTGCGGTTTGCCAGCGAGGACATCGGCATGGCCGACTCGCAGGCGCTGCAGGTGGCAGTTGCCGCCTATCAGGCATGTCATTTCAACGGTATGCCGGAATGTGACGTGAATCTGACCCATGCCGTGGTTTACCTTTCCATGGCTCCGAAATCCAACTCTCTGTATGTGGCCTACGGTAAGGCCAGAGAAGATGCCAAGACCATGCTGGCGGAGCCGGTGCCCCTGCAGATCCGTAACGGTGTGACAGAGCTTATGCAGAGTCTGCACTACGGAGAAGGCTACCAATATGCCCACGATACGGAAGAAAAACTCACCGACATGACCTGTCTGCCCGATTCCTTAAAGGACAAAACCTACTATCTTCCTCAAGATCAAGGACAGGAGTCTGCTGTCAAAGAAAGGCTTGATCAGATCAAAGAATTCCGAAGAAACAGAGGGATCTCCGACTGATCAATTCCTTTTGCTGCATATTTAAAGGGCATACCCGGATTCGGATATGCCTTTTAACGCTTCTACCATTTTCCCGCGCTTCTCACTTCGGTCGCAATCTCGTTGATCTCTTCAAGGTCATAGAGCGGCAGTTTGTAAATCGTGTGGCTGTTGGTAAGATAAATCCGCCTGTTTATACTGTCGCAGCACAGGAAACCGTGCAACTGCGCCAGAATATCGCCCTCACGCTTTGTCAGAAGATAGGCATCCCGGCTTCCCTGCATAATGGCATAATCTCCTGCGGACTCATACCGCCGCATCACATCTCCCAACCCGCTGTATTTCTCTGAATTGCCATCACCGTCTGCCGGCGTACAGAAGTCCGCCGTGTCAGTATCCGGATTGATATCCAGTCTGGTGATTCTGCCGTCCTTATAGACGATGTTGAGGTGCACTTCCTGCTCATACTCATCGAAAAACATGTTCTCGATATATTTGTAATTAATGTCATCCTGCTGTGCCGTACCTGCCCCGGCTCCATAGGTATATATTTCTTCTCCCATGCAATAAAAATGCAGAGCTCCCTCTTCCTTATCCGTGATCACATAGTAATCCTCCTGTCCGTCGTCCACAGCTCCGGACCGGCTCCACACCGCAGCGATATCATCATAACCGGCACTTTCCTCGTGGGACAGCTGACAGGCCCATTTCATATCCGTAAGATCATAGACATTTAGCGTCCTGTCATCCCACAGATAGACATAATGCTGCCACAGCTCCTGATCCGTACCGGAACCGGCTCTGTTACAGCCCAGATAGTCACTCGTTGCACCGATCTCCAAATCGGCCGACGTGATTTGTTCTCCGTTCTCCGGGTCTAAAATAACTACCTTCTTATTTGTAATCAGCGCAAGCATTTCTTGACCATGATAGTCAAAAAACGTCATGCCCAAATAATACGAATCGCCCTCATAGTTCCAAAGCCTGCTGCCCGTATCCGTGTCGAATACCTCCACCGCAGCCGAATAATCATCACTGTAATAAGCCGCTGCTAATTCGGAGCCGTCACTGCTTAATACGGCTTCCATATAATTATATTCTCCCTGATAGAATTCCTCGATTCCCGCGCCTCTTGCCGTCCGGTACAGGGTCATCCTTCTGCTGTTATAGGGCAGTGTCACGCAGTAGCCGTCGCCGATCGCAAACTCCTCGACATTAGAAGAAGTACATGCGGGAAACAGGAGCCCTACCATGTCTTCCCTGCGATTCATATCCAGATAATGCCAGACTCCGTCTCTGGTAAACGCCATGAAGCTCTCACTTCCGCTGTAATTGCCGAGCTTTACCACTTCCACACCGAGACCGAACAGGTCGATATAACTGCCATCCCGTTTATCTAAAGCCACCACATCACTGTAGCCGGAACACAGCAGATAGTTGCTGTTCTCCGCGTGAGCGTAGGAAGTTTCATAAAGCCAGCCATTATGACGCTCATAGGTCCATACCGGTGTATTTGCCCCGCCGACATCATAAGCCTGTAATCGGCTCTCCATACCAAGCGTGACCTGCGTATAGTCCAATTTGCCGCTGTGATTGCTGACCACATAGATCCGTTCCCCGTCAAAACGCAGCGAGCGGATATATTCGTACTCGATGGGATATACGCTTAACTGCTCTCCCGTTGCCGTATCATAGACCGCAACCGCCTGTCTCTCATTTTCATCCCCATAAGGCGTTGTCAGACCCACTGCCCAATATCTGCCGTCCTCGCTGAAGGTACATTCCGCCGATGAGCGTGCAATCAGTCCGTCCATGTCCCACTCTCCTGTATAGACGAGACTGCCGTCCGTACAGTCAACTGCCTGATATCCGTCTGTGGATAACACGATCGCCAGCTTCTGCTCCTGCAAAACCATGATACCCGCGTAATCCTCAACCCATATACGGTAGGTTTGTACCGCACTTCCGTCCGACACGTCGTACAGCGCGATCCCATCTTCCGCCAGACAGAACACACAGTCCTCTCCCCAAAAGGCGATCTCTTTCTCCACACTACTCATACGCAGCGCCGCATCGATCCTGATCTGCTCCTTCTCGTCCTCCGGATTCCATACAATAATCTGCCCCGAATCATCTACGGTCAATATCCTGCTGCCCTGGGGCGACAGCGTCATGACCCTGACAGCGGTATCCGCTTCCAGAATCCGGTCCGGCAGAATCTGCTGTCCGTTTTCATATAGATACAGGCTGTCCGAGAGTGCATATACGGCCTGTGCCGGATA
>CAMWXF010000319.1 GCA_947178115.1 uncultured Lachnospiraceae bacterium | reverse complement strand
CGTTAACTCTTTGTATACGGATATCTTAAGTGTGCTCTCTTTGGCGGAGTTGGGAATCGGGAGTGCACTCAATTACAGTCTGTATAAACCGGTGGCAGATAACGATCAGGAGAAAATTAAGTCCTATATGCGGCTTTATAAGAAGGCGTATCTGGCAATCGCGGGCGTCGTTGCGGTTGTGGGAGTGGCGCTGATTCCGTTTCTGCCCTATCTGATTAAGGACAGTAAAGGAATCACCGGAAGGGAACTGGTCATTTATTATCTGATCTTTCTTTTTAACACGGTCAGCACATATTTTGTGGCATATAAATACAGTCTGGCGAACGCGCAGCAGCGGGGCTATATTCAGACCAATATCACAACGATCACGAAGATCATTACGGTGCTTGCGCAGATTGTCATTCTGCTTGTGACCGGGAATTTCCTGCTGTTTTTGCTAACGCAATCGGCAGTGGAACTTATGCAGAAAATCTTTGTCAGCATTTATTTTAATAAACTGTATCCGTATCTGAAGGACAGGGATGCAAAGAAGCTGGATAAAGCGGAGACGGACATAGTCGTAACGAAGACAAAGGCGCTTATGTTCCACAAGATCGGTGATGTGGCGCGGCTGTCCACGGACAGTATCATTATCACATACTTTATGGATGTGGACTGGGTCGGAGTGGTAGGAAATTATACGCTGATTATCACTTACGCCACTAATTTTATCAGTGTGATATTTAATTCCCTGATTTCCGGATTCGGCAATCTGGTGGCTACGGAATCAAAAGACAAGCAGTATGCCATGTTTAAAGTATACCGGTTTGTTGCCTGCTGGCTGTATGGTTTTGCAGCCGTCGGATTCTGGCTGCTGCTGACACCGTTAGTCACGGGAATCTGGCTGAATGAGAGCTGGGAACTGGGGCAGATCGTGTTGACGCTTATCCTGATCGATTTCTATTTCAAGGGCGGCAGAGTGGTTCTGGTGAACTTTAAAATTGCGGCGGGCGTGTTCGAGCAGGATAAATATCTGTCTCTGATTCAGGGAGCAGTGAATCTGGTCTTGTCGATTATCGGTATTAAGCATATCGGGCTGGCGGGTGTATATGTAGGGACGGTGGTCTCCGGGGTGATGGCGAATCTGATCCAGCCCGGAATCATATACAGGAATTGTTTTGACAAGCATACTTGGTCTTACTTCAAGGATTCCATAAAATATATCGGGGTGATTGCAGGGGTTGTGCTGTTAATGATTCCGGTGAAGGCTTTGATCATGACGCAGGTGAGTATCGTCACATTTATTGTGATGGCGGCCGTGATTACGATTGCTTACAATCTGATTTTCTTCCTGTTCTTTGGGAGAACGCAGGAATTTGCATATCTGTGGAATCTGATTGCAGGCAGGGTTCCGTTGTTAAAAAAGCGATAGGGTTGTTGAGGAGGTGCGAAGGTGGCACAGGAAACAACAGGAAAACTGTATAGTAAAGGGAATAAGGAAGCGCTGGCGCAGACGGCTTGTCATGAGCTTATGACGTATGGTATGTGGGACGGAAAGACGAAAGTAAAAAGATGGATCAGAAAATATATTCTGCGCCGAAATACTGCACCGGAAGACTTGATTTTCTGGCCCACCGGACTTCTGGCGGCCGGGCTGTGGGATTACAGTCAGGCGATAAGTTCTGCAGCCGGTGAAGAAGCGCTTGGCGCATACTATACAAGATGGATGAAAAAGGGCTGTCCTGTTTCTTATCTGGATGACCTCTTGGCGGGGGAAACGCTGTTGTCCGCCTATATGATGTATACGGAGAGCGGACGCGGCAACTGTATTGTCGATGAACAGAATGCGGATGCGTATCGGACTGCTATCGGGAAACTGGCAGATTTCGGAATGACTTATCCGACAGATGAGATGGGCAGCTTTCCGTACCGGGCGGCACAGAATAACGGATATGTGTTCGTGGATGCCATCGGACTGGCGTGTCCGTTCCTCTATCGGTATGGTACAGTGTATCAAAGAATCGACGCCATGGAACTTGCGGTGAAGCAGATCGTTAATTTTGCGGCATATGGCATGGACGGTTCTACGGGGCTTCCTTATCACGGCTATGTGGTGAATACCGGATACAAGTATGGTATTATAGGCTGGGGACGCGCGGTGGGATGGCTTCTTCGGGGTATGATCGGGTGTATGATCAGTGAGTACGGAGCCGAGCGACTTAAGGATTCCTATATCGGCCTGGTGGACAGAGTGCTGCCGTATCAGCATAAGGACGGATATTTTTCATGGCAGTTACAGGCAATTGACGGTCCGGTGGACACTTCCGCCACGGGAATGATCTGTGCGGCACTGGAACAGGGAATCAGGTTGCATATTCTGGAGGACCCGAAGTATGAGCAGGCACTGCAGACAGGCAGAAATGCGATATACAGGTCGGTCAGAGACGGGCGGGTGTATGACTGTTCCGGTGAATGCGAGGGCTTCGGTCAGTATCCGCAGCGTTACGGTGCATATCCGTGGGCGCTTGGTCCGGCGCTTCTATTGTAGCGGATAGAAGTGCGGCGAGGATATGGATTTCGACTGTGCGGACGATTTAAATAAGCGGTGAGCGGTAACGACAGGAGAGAGCGGGAATGAATGAAAGATCACGCGGGATGATATCCGATAACAGTATAGAGATCACATTGGCGGAGGCATGTTATTTCGGTTTCTTTATACTGCTGTCTGTCACAAAAGGGCTGGGGCTTTACGAGGGGCAGAAGCTTTTTGAACTGCTGGTGTTTCCGGCGCTTCTTCTCGGTATTGCGAAAATATTGATTACCCCGTACACGAAGAGACAGTGGATCGTACAGATCCTGCTGCTTATTCTTACTGCGGTGGTTTTTTATAATTCCCATGAACGGGGAATGCTTTTCCTTTCCTTCACGGTGCTTGGTATGAAGAATATTTCGGTGAAGAGAGTGTTCCATGTAGGTTTGTGGGTATGGTCGTTGTGCTCGATTGTGCTGAGTATATTTTCTTTCTTTCGACTGGAGCATACGGTTTACCGCGTGCATGCCAAGCTGGGCATGGGACATATTTTCAGGTGGAGCCTCGGCTTTTCT
>CAMWXF010000318.1 GCA_947178115.1 uncultured Lachnospiraceae bacterium | reverse complement strand
GCCTCCCGCGGAATCGGCCGCGCCGTCGCAGAGTATCTGGCACAGGAAGGTTATCATCTTTATCTCGTCTGTAAGCAATCCACAGATATGCTGACTGCATTGGTCGAGCAGCTCTCAACACAGTACGGTATCTGCTGCACACCGTTTACGGCGGATGTGGGAAACCCTGATGAGGTGGAGAAACTTTTTGCACAGGTCAACACATTGGACGTACTGGTCAACAATGCCGGAATCTCCTATGTGGGATTGCTGCATGAGATGTCCGTCGATGACTGGCGGCAGGTTATGCAGACTAATCTGGATTCCCTCTTCTACACGAGCCGTCTGGCCGTGCCGCTCATGCTGCGCAGACACAGCGGCAGAATCATCAACATCTCCTCCGTGTGGGGCAGCGTGGGAGCTTCTATGGAAACCGCATACTCCGCTTCCAAAGGCGGCGTCAACAGTTTCACGAAGGCTCTCGCCAAAGAACTGGCTCCCAGCGGCATTCAGGTGAACGCCATCGCCTGCGGAGTAATTGATACAGACATGAATCGGTACTTTACCGAAGAGGATATGACTGCTCTGAAAAACGAAATACCGGCCGACCGAATCGGTCAGCCGGAAGAAGTGGCTCAAATGGTAGTTTCTCTGCTTCATGCGCCGGCATACTTGACCGGTCAGGTCGTCACCCTAGACGGCGGCTGGACATAAGTCAATTTGAGTTTCAGATACCGCCATGCCGCCTCAAGTCTAATAATTGATCACCAGCACTTCTCTGGTGACATCACTTTTTTGTGTCTGATAATTGGAATTAGAATAATCATACGACAGCTGTATCGCCGTAAACTGCGGGTTCCTCTCGATCCAGTCCGCGAGAATATCGTTTCTCTTGCCCTTGCTTTCCAGTACGTTGGACAAGGCAAAGCGAATCCCCCGCCGATCCAGCTCTTCCAGATAATCTAACAGATCCTTCTCATCTGCTCTCGTCCATCCGCCCTGCTCGTTGTAAGTCGCACAGGTAATCAGATAGGGAGGATCGGCATAGAAAAAGCTTTGAGCTGTAAATTTCTCCGGTTTCATATCCCGAAAATCACCACAGGTAAACCGATAATCTCCGCTCTTCAACCGGTCCAGAAAACCGGCCAGCTTCTCCTGCATTTTGATGTTAAAATCCCGCTTGCCCACCGGAAGATTAAACTCACCTTTTCTGTTAAACCGCAATTGGTTATTAAATGAATAGACGATCAGCAGATACAGCATGAGATAATATTCATCATCCTTCTTTGTCCTGCCGTTAAAATCTTCCCTCAGCTTATAGTAGCTTTTCGCGTTGTAGCCGGCTAATCCCTTAGAGCTTTCACACCCATAGTGTTCATAGCCATCCCTGCTTACGAGAGATAGATCATATCGGACAATCGTCTCAAACAGCCACGAAAACACGACCTCACGGGATAATTTCTTCAATGTGTTAAGAAGTCCGATCAAATGTTCATCGGCATCATTAAACCAGACCTTACTGCAATTTACATTAATGCCCACGTTGCAGCCGCCGCAGAATAAATCCACCGCCTGATCCGCATCCTGCGGAAAAAGAGGTAATATCTGGGGCAGAAGCTTATATTTTCCCCCCGTATAATTCAGTGCGGACGGTATAATCTCTTTTGCTTCCCCATCACAAGTACACAGAAACAGTCTTTCCTGGTTTTCTTTAATGTCGGATTTGCCGGTGGAAAAAGCCTTATAATCCTCCGAAAAAACTTTTACCGTTCCCTTTTTCTGCAGGATGCGCATGATATCGTCATCACTGATCTTGGCATTCGAGCGATCGTTTCCTTTCTCCGCCATATTATTATAGGAAAGAACTATGTATTTTGCATGTATGGAATCGATCAGGCTTTCGAACGCCGCCGCCGCTTTCTTAGTGCAGTAATCGCTCTTGAGGGCTGCTCTGTCCATCTTTCTGGCAACGCCAAACACTTCAGGTCTGTCCCACCTTGCTACATTCTCCAACAAATGATATGCGTCGCAGTACTGTCTGGAATTGTACGGCGGGTCAATATAGACCAAATCAGCCTCGATTCTCGCCGCCAGTTCATTCGTATCCGTATTATAGCATATGTTATTTTCATTCAGATCGGCCTCGGGCTGCGGAACCGCCAGTTCAAGATGCCGCTCAAACTCTACGCCCTGTCTGTATGCATCGTAATGGCCGCAGGTATTGGCAATCTTGTCCATCGCATACAAAAGGGAGGTGATCACCAGCGCCCGCTCTCTGCCGTTCACTTCTCCGGCATGAAATCTGTCTTCTATATCCTGCCTGATAAATCCGATCTTCCTACAGTCCTCCCGAGAAAAATAGGTGTCGGCAAAGTTCTCACTCATGTAGTTATCCTGCTCTACACACACCGCATTATATTCCGCAATCAGATCAATAATTTTTTCCTCGGAATAGCTTTCGCTGCCGAACCATGCCACATGGCAGATGTAATTGCTGTACATAATATCATTAGTGATTAATTTCTTATCGGTAAACGCGGACGCAACGGCTCCCGTTCCCGCAAACATATCCGCCACGGTGTTGATATTGCTGCATTCCTCTTCCGCAATTCTCGTGATAAAAGGCAAAAGCTTGTATTTATTCCCCAAATAACGCCTGTTGTTAATCTTAATCGTCTTATACGGCGGCTCATCCGGTTCTGTTTTCTCTGTAATCCTGTTTTTCTTAATATAATCCTTCAATTTACAGTAGATGTCATCAGACCAAACAGGCTTTCCGTTTGCGTCAATCTCTGGCTCGACTACACCATGATCTTTCAAATAGTATAAATAGGATCTCGAAATGCCTAATTTTTTTGCCATCTGCGTCGCCGAATAATTCACTTTACCTTCCCCGTCTTATGCAACATTTTTCTTCCGTTATTGGACACTTTTCTTCTTAATTATATCATTACTATACAGATTATCAATATTATTTTGGGGAAATGCACTAGGAAATGGATGCTAGGCGGTGTCTACGTATCTCTGTATGAATCTCCGGACGTTATCTGCGAACGCAAGAAGAACCTCGATTCCGCTTCGCTTCATCTCGGTCATTCTTGCGTTCC